>JABFSY010000384.1 GCA_013140395.1 Cyclobacteriaceae bacterium | reverse complement strand
GAATAATTCTTTGATCAAGATTTCATTGGCTTAGGCGAAGCGCTCGGCTCAAAACGGTTATAGTTGAAGGATCAGAATTTTTTTTGGTTTGTATTCCAATAAATAGCTACCTTCATCGGACTAAACTCATCAGAAAACCAAAAATAAACCCTATGAAAAAACTATTTCTACCTCTATTCTTGGCCTTAGCCTGTAGTGCTTATGGTCAAAGAGGCATCAAATTAATCAGTGGCAGTGTCGCTGAACTCAAAGGCGAGACTACATTAAATTTCGAGTTCGCTTATGACGAAGTTCGCGTTGGAAAATTTGCGGACGAAAAGGATTACATCGACAAGAAGAAAGACGAGTACAATAAGAAAGAACCGGGAAGAGGGGACAAATGGGAACAAGATTGGAAATCAGATCGCCCAAAAAAACTGGAGCCCAAATTTATTGAGGGATATGGTGATTTTGGAGTTACTGCAAAAGCAGATTCTAAGTACACACTAATATTTAATACCACGTTTATTGAACCCGGTTACAATGTTTATGTGAGCCGCAAGAACGCTTCATTAAATGGAATTGCTACTTTGGTTCTCACTAGTGACAAATCGAAAGTAATAGCAAAGATCACTGCCGATAATATTATCAATTATGGCAATGCTGTTTGGGGTTATGACTTTGACACCGGAGCACGTTTAGAAGGCGTTTACAAATCTGCAGGATCATCTATTGCTAAATTTGTTTCGAAAAACGCAGGCAAATAAATAATTCTGAACGATAAAAGACACAGCCAAAAAGCTGTGTCTTTTTTTTAAATCTGCCGGTAGGAAATCTTTTGTTGGATCAAGCTTCCTTGATAATTTTGTAAAATCCCAGCTTCAGAATATAATCTTATGAAAAAAATATTTTCGGCTCTTTTCTTTGCAATAGCCATTAGTGGCCACAGCCAAGATATTACTATTTTAGAAGGCGAACTCGGCTTCTTAAGGGGGCAAACAGAAATAGACATCCAATTTGACTATGAAAACATTGCTATTGAAGGAGGTGGAACTGAAAAGCAGTTCAAGCAAAGGAAAATAGAATACCTAAACAATAAAGAAGCGGGACGTGGAGATAAATTTGAGCGAAATTGGAATCAATTCCGCGTTGACTATTTCGAACCAAAGTTCACAGAAACGTTTGTCAAATATTCTAGACTGGCTGTGAACAACGAGAACGCTGCCTATTCATTGATTTTTAAAGCAACCCGATTTGAAGACCAGGCTTTGCTGGTGCCACCCAATGAAGAGGCCAAGCCTACCAATAAACTTGCGCTGATGGATGGGGAAGCTTGGATTGTTGACAGGAACAATCCTGACAAAGTCCTGGCAAAAATTGCCATCAAAAAAATTCCTGGAAGAGACGCTTATCTGGCAGGTGGTAGTTATAACTCTTCCAGCATGGCGAACTATGACGTAAGGGTTCGATTGTCATTCACCTATGCAAAAGCTGGAAAAGAATTGGGTGCTTTTGTTGCCGACAAAATTAAATAGCGAAACATTAGGCAGGCGCCTCTGGATGAGTTAGTAATGGGCATCCAGTTGTTTGTTCAACTTTTAAACCATGCGTAATCCACGCATCCTAATTTACTTTTCTTACTCCTTTTTTTTTCGTAATTCTGGGTTCTCTAAAATACCATTACTATGAGACTCGCCCTAGTAGCTCTTCTTGTCCTTACGCTCATCCAAGCTGAAGCCCAAAAGAAAACCACCACGTCAACAACTGTTTCGTTCGATCAGGCTCTCTATTCCGGCATCAAGTGGCGCGAAGTGGGCCCTTATCGGGGAGGAAGGTCAAGCACTGTAACGGGTGTTCCCGGAAATCCAAACTTATATTATTTCGGCACGGTAGGTGGTGGCGTGTGGCGCACCAAAGATGCCGGCCAGAGTTATGAAAATATTACCGATAAGTATTTTGGCGGAACGATCGGTGCAGTAGCCGTAGCCGAAAGCGATCCCAATGTAATTTATGTGGGCGAGGGTGAGCAGACGCTGCGCAACAATGTGTCGAGTGGCTGGGGCGTTTGGAAATCTACCGATGCCGGAGCAAGTTGGAAACACATCGGCCTTAGCGACTCAAGACATATCTCACGCATTCGCATCCATCCAAAAAATCCTGATGTCGTTTATGTTGCTGCGATGGGAAATCTGTGGAAGCCCAATGAAATGCGTGGCATTTACCGCAGTATCGATGGTGGCACTACATGGAAAAAAGTATTGTACATCAACGAAACTGCCATGGCGGGTGATCTGGCAATGGATCCTAACAATCCGCGCATTTTGTATGCTGCTACCTGGAATATGAAACGCAATGGGTATCGTATGGATAGTGGTGGTCCTGATTCTAAACTTTGGAAAAGTACCGATGGCGGATAGACCTGGGAAAATCTTTCTGATAAACCCGGAATGCCGAAAGGCATCAATGGAATTATTGGCGTCACTGTTTCTCCAGTTAACTCAAATAGAATCTGGACGATCATTGAAAATACAGAAGCTCCCGGAGTTTATCGATCAGATGATGCCGGAAAAACGTGGGCTCGTATTAACCAAGATCGTGCATTGCTCCAGCGTGCCTGGTATTACTGTCGCATTTATGCCGATACACAAAATGAAGACAAGGTGTGGGTGATGAATGTGAGCTATGGCGTTTCCAAAGATGGCGGCAAAACTTTTGAATTGAAAAATGCGCCTCATGGTGATCATCACGATTTGTGGATTGATCCTGCCAACAATCAACGCATGGCAATTGCCGATGATGGAGGTGCCCAAATCTCCAATGACGGTGGCGAAAACTGGACGACCTACCACAACCAACCAACAGCCCAGTTTTATCGTGTCACAACTGACAATTCTTTCCCTTATAATATTTTAGGCGCACAACAAGATAACACGAGCGTACGCATTCCTCATCGCACCGATGGAAGCTCCATTACTGAAAAAGATTGGACGGCTCTTTCCATTGGGGAGAGTGCGCACCTCGCGCCCGATCCAACAAATCCAAATATCATCTATGGCAGCGACTACAAGGGCTACATGAGCATGCAGAATTTAGATAACGGACAGGAACGAAGTACCAATGTGTGGCCCGATCTTCCTGCAGGTTCTGGCGTAGAGGTAATGAAATATCGCTTCAATTGGAATTATCCGTTGGTGTTCAGCAAACATGATTCAAAAAAATTGTTTGCGGGATCGAATCATTTGCATTCAACCATCAATGGCGGGCAAAGCTGGCAAGAAATCAGCCCGGACTTAACACGAGGTGAACCGGAAACCATCAAATCATCAGGTGGCCCTATCACCCAAGACAATACCGGTGCAGAATACTACGCCAACATATTTGTGATCAGTGAATCGCCTTATACTAAAGATGAAATCTGGACAGGCTCTGATGACGGGCTTATTCATGTTACTACCGATGGCGGAAAAAATTTGAAGAACGTAACACCTACTCAATCGCCCAAATACAATATGTGGAACAGCATCGATGTAAATCCATTTGTAAAAGGTGGAGCGTATGCGGTTGCTACTTCCTACAAATTCGGTGATTATACTCCTTACATCTATAAAACCAACGACTTTGGAAAAACATGGACGGTTATCACCACCGGCATTCCAAAAGAAGAATTTGTACGCGTGGTTCGTGCTGATCCTAAACGCCAGGGATTGCTTTATGCAGGCACTGAAAAAGGCATGTGGATCTCCTTTGATGATGGCGCCAGTTGGGCAAAGTTTCAATTGAATCTTCCGCCCGTGCCGGTTGCTGATCTTGCGGTGAAAGATGATAACTTGATTGCTGCTACTCATGGCAGAAGTTTTTGGATGATCGATGATTTGACTCCTCTTCATCAACTGAAAGCGGAGATGGCAACGAACGCTTCCTCATTATTCAAACCAGCTGCTACCTATCGCATGCCAAGTCAAGGTGGCTATCGCGAGCCCCGCAAAGGAGAAGGCGAGAACAGACCTGGGTGTGTACTCGTTCATTATTATCTGAAGTCGGTTGATGACAAGACGGACGCTAAATTGGAATTTTTAACCGCCAATGGCGAAGTGATCAAGTCCTACAGCAATAAAGCAAAGGAAAGACCTGAGCAGCTTACTGTAAAAACAGGAGGCAATCGGTTTGTATGGGATATGCGATATGCGGGTTACAAAACATTCCCCGGCATGGTTTTCTATGGCTCACCTAATCAAGGACCAAAAGCTGTGCCCGGAAAGTATAAAGTTCGCCTCACTATAAACGGAGAATCGCAAGAGCAGGAATTTGAAATTTTGAAAGATCCCAGAGTGGCCACAACTCCTGAAGAGTTTCGTGCGCAGTTTGATTACCTTATAAAAGTGCGCGACAAAGTAACGGATGCCAATCAAGGAGTGATTGACATTCGAAAGATTAAAGAAGATTTAGGTTCGCTGAAAAATAAAGTCGGGACAGAAGCACAATACAAAGAACTGATCGATGCAGTAAAGAAGTTTGAAGCCGAGTTAACAATTCATGAAAATAACATCCATCAAACAAAAAATCGCAGTGTGCAAGATCCTTTGAACTACGGCATAAAGATGAATAACCGATTGGCACACTTGATGGTCGAACAAGCAGCCGGAGATTTTCCCCCAACACAACAAGGGGAACAAGTGCGCGAAATGTTAACCAAAATGGTGGATGATGAATTGTTAAAGCTCCGCTCTACGATCAATCAAAACACCGAACGAATCAACAATATGGCAAAGGAAAAGGGAATTGAGGTGGTGATGATTAAGAAAAATACGATTGTGAATTAGCAACTGACTTCTAAGTCAATCTCATCCAATCTAAAATGACTAGCGAAAAATTAATTGATATAGTTGAACGCGACCAATGGTTTGAAAGGTGGTTTGGCTTTTTGCTTTTTTCTATCCCTCTACTATTCTCATTATTTTTTCTGGGTTATTTTGTTCTGGGTTATATCCGAGGATCAGATATCTTAATTCTCGTCTGGTTTTCTTTGGTGGTTACACTTTTGTGTGCAGGTTTTGCTTGGCTGGGTATTCGTGGTATTCAGTCAAAGTATAGAAAATTTATAGTCATACAATTTAATCCAAGTCAAGTAAACGAATCCGAACTAATAAACCTGATTATGGATGGGTTGGATTATGGAAAAGTTAAGAATGATCTTGCGTTACTAAAATTTGTATCACAGGGTCAAATGGATAATGTCCTTTACGTAACTAATAACTCAAATGAGATTTATGTCAACCTTCAGACCGAAAGCTTCTTAAGTTGGGGGCAGAAAAAACTGAAAAAGCGGTTCGTTGATAAGATAAAGTCAGTCGGGCAAGCCAATCAGTATACGTTAACGATAGAAGACAGAGTCGAATAATTTTAATGAAGCTTGAAAAGGTCTATATTGATTGAACTGATTTGAGAATTTGCATCAGAAGAGTTTCAACTGAAACTCTTCTCCTCTGTGTGGTCTGGGTACAAAATCCGTAAAATTAGAAACCTGAATACCTAGTAGTCGGACTTTCTTATTGAACAAATCCGTATCGAGTAACAATTGTTTGGCTGTCGATTCGATCGACTCTAAATCACCAATGCCGCGCTCGAAAGACTTACTTCTTGTGATCTGTTTAAAATCGTGGAATTTTATTTTTAAGGTAATTGTCTTTCCCTTTAGTTGGTATCGATTAAGTCGGTTGTGTACACCAAGTGCTATTTTTTCCAGTTCCGAATTCATTTCTTCTTGCGTTGTCAAATCAAACGGAAAAGTGTCTTCTGCACCGACAGATTTTGTTTCGCGATCTGGCTTGACTAGTCGATCATCTATGCCTCGAACAATTTTATAGAAAAACCTTCCGGGCTTTCCGAAGTGTTTGATCAACTCACGCTCTGTTAGTTTTTTTAAATCACCTCCCGTGTGCAGCCCGAGTCCTTTCATTTTCTCGGCAGTTACTTTGCCCACGCCAAAAAATTTCTCTACCGGCAATTTTTCCATAAAATTGGTAAGGCCGGATGGCCCAATAAAAGTAAGGCCATCCGGCTTGTTCATATCTGAAGCCACCTTGGCGGCAAACTTATTCACCGACACACCGGCAGAAGCTGTGAGGTGCAATTCGGTTTTTATGGCCCTCCGAATCAGTTTTGCGATTTCAATGGCGGAGCCTATGCCTTGTTTATCGTGCGTCACGTCCAAAAAGGCTTCATCGAGCGAAAGAGGCTCTATCAAATCTGTGTACCGGTGAAAGATCTCGCGTATCTGACGAGACACTTCTTTGTAAGCGTCAAATCGCGGGCGAACAAAAATCAATTCCTTACAAAGTTGTGCTGCCCGCTTTGATGACATGGCCGAGCGAACTCCAAATTTCCTCGCTTCATAACTGGCTGTGGCAATTACGCCACCTCGCCCTTGAGGAGAACCACCCACAGCAATGGGTTTGCCCCGTAAACTGGGGTTGTCTCGTTGTTCCACGGAAGCATAAAAAGCATCCATATCAATATGAATGATTTTTCGAATTTCTTTAGCAACAGCTTCTTCCATGTTAGGTACAAATATAAAACACAGTCAATAGGAATTGGAGACAACACAGTACGTGCTGTAAGAGGATGCTTTCAGCGTCAATTTTAAGTTCAAAAATGATATCAGATTGTTATCTTCGATGTATGAGAAAAAAGTTAGCTGAAGAAGTTGGTGCAAGAAAGAAATTCAGAGGTGTATTTGCCCGCTTCGGGAAAAAAGTTAATTATAAAGGGTATTCGGAAGAAACGGTTTTAGTTGAACAAATCGTAGACGCAGAGACGAACCAAGTGATGTGTGACCATCTTTGGTTCAGTATGACCAAGGGCTTCGAAAAACTAAACCTGACAAGCGGTAATGTCTTGCAATTTGACGCGAGAATTAAGGAGTATAAAAAGGGGTATAAAAACAGCGCTCACAAAATCAACAACACCTCCAAAGATTTCAAGCTTAGTCATCCGACAAATATTTCATTGGTAAAGAAACCCATTTAGGAAAATGACACTAGATGAATTTAAGGTGATTAGCAGTCCAAACGGGCTAACGCCACTCCTTCAAGCCTTATGGCACGATGCAAACGAGGATTGGGCCAATGCTCACCAGATCATTCAAGAAATAAACACCGTAGATGCAGCATGGATACACGCCTATCTGCATCGGAAAGAAGGCGATAAAGGAAATGCCCACTATTGGTATCAACAAGCGGGCAGAAAATTTCCCACTGTATCGCTATCTGAAGAATGGCAAGAAATGGCGTGCTATTTATTGGAAAAATAGTAGGAGTATCGTAACGAAAATTTCGCGCACTCTAGAAATACTGTCCAATATGACTGGTCGCTAGCCAGAAGTAAATGAAAAATCCATTTAGGCAAAGCGAAGAAATAAAATTGAGCCACATGGTGTAAGTGAAATTCGCTTGCGAGGCGTCCTTCCAAACCTTATAGAACCAAACCATAAAAAAAAGGACTACTGGTCCCAACGCCAACAAAAAATAATATCCCATTTCTATCGTGTAGAAATGATTGAAGTATAGAACAAAGCAAACCGCTGCCACCGCAAACAAGACTTGCACGAAAATAAATGTACCTCGGATACCGAGCATCATGCTAATTGTTGTGTCACCGTGCTTGGCGTCTTCTTCATGCTGGTAGACTTGAGTCATAGGATAATTGCCCCAAAGCATCACACTGGTGAGAAGGCCGGGCACAAGTACTTTTGCCTGTACGAGGTTTCCCATTTCAAACCCATTGATTCCATATAGCACATAAGAAACGTAAATACTCCCTGAAAGAGACCAATGATCAGCCATCCCCCAATTGGGTATTTTTTTATACGAATAGCCGGATGACTGTAGGCTT
>JABFSY010000415.1 GCA_013140395.1 Cyclobacteriaceae bacterium | reverse complement strand
TGTAAAATTAATCCAAAATTGTAGTTCACGTTCCAGAAGCCGGTCGGGCTGTACATGCGGCCCGCTGAAATGTTCAGGTAGTTTCTGTAATCATATTTGATGTACATTCTTTCCAATTCAATCTCCGCACCAGTAGCAGCCATGTAGTGCATATTCAATTCACCAGCTACGGAAATTTTATCCGTTATCTGCGAGGTAACAAACACCACCAAGGGACCCCCTCGAAAATAAGGAGAAGCTTGGTTCTGGCTGGGGTTTGTGATATAGTCGAACCCCGGATTCGCATAAAACCTAATAGTAGTTGGGATTTGCCCAAAAGCTATAGTTATACTTGCGCCTGTAGCAAGAACAAATGCCAGTACAAACAGGCAAACATTAGCAGAGGTAAATTTTTTTCTCATAATCGTTTTTTTTTGCAATAAAATTAATGGTTTTCGTTTACTTGAGTATTAATTTATCGAGATAATCCATCCACGAATGTAACTTATGAGCTGTTTTGGGTGCACAAAAGTTGAATTTTTTGCAACTGGACAAAGAAAGGCAGGTAGATCAATTCATAGAAAAATCAAAGTATTCGTGCTATTCTAGTTAAAAAATCGCTATCAATTGGGTTTGTTGATTTTAAGCAAAGGGAAAAAGTCACAAGTAGTGTTTTCAACGAAAAGCTTGATTTTTTGAATTACGACAGGCCATTTTTTCCGGCATTTTGGGGTCATTGATGTTGTTCAACCGCTACAAAATCTAAAGAGTAAACAATTTTTAGCCACCTTGTAATTGCTAGGGTGCTGATGCAACCAATAGGTAAACATTTGCACAAAGAATGAGGTTATCTTGGAGTTCGAAGCATGGTATCGGAAAGAGAATTTACTAACCTCATTGAAGAAAACCCTGGCATCATCTTTAAAGTGATACGCCTCTACGTAAACCATGAGGAGGATGAGCGCGACTTATTTCAGGAAATACTTTTTCAAGCCTGGCGATCGTATCCCAATTTCAAAGGGCAATCAAAGTTTTCAACATGGCTCTATCGGGTGGGGCTGAACACCGCGTTGACGTTCAAACGCAGGCCGCAATTGGTGATACCACACGAAGATCTGTCGCTGCTGAAGACCAGTTCCGGTCACAAGATTCAAAGCGAAGAAACCGAGGCGTTGTACATCGCCATCAGGGAACTAAATGAAATTGACCGAATGATTGTCACGTTGCATTTGGATGGTTATGAAAATGAAGAAATAGCAGAGATATCAGGACTCACCAAAAACAATACAGCCGTGAAGCTACATCGCATTAAAGAAACCTTAACTAAAAAATTGAAAGCCTTATAGTATGGAATTGGGGGAGCTTTGGAAAAAATTAGATTCAGACAGACTCAGCAAACCTGTGTTAGGATCGGTGCACATTCAAAAACGATCTAAGCATCCCGTGCAGAAGCTGAAGAATGCCTACCTGATTACCACTGGTTTTTCGGTTGTATCTTTAATTGCATTTATTGTTCTTTTCTTTTTGTTTGATGAATGGATTGTTAAGGTTGGACTGGTCTTTATGATCTGTAGTTACATTTTCTTTTTTGCAACCAACTTTTCGATGTACCGAAAAGTAAGCATTGCACTACCCATTGATAAAAGCCTTAAGACAGCGCTTTTGCATACGTATAATTTTATAACCGAGAACATTCGTTTTCAGGAACGAGTGGCAGTTTTTATTTATCCTTTTGCAACAGCCTCAGGATTTTTAATGGGTGGTTCTGAAGGAAGTGGCAACGTAATGAAAATGTTCGAGCGGACAGAAGTATGGGTAGCATTGATCGTTTCTTGTGTTGTTTTAACCCCTCTTGCCTTTTATTTAACGCGTTGGATGTACAAAGTATCTTATGGGAAGTGCCTGACTGAGTTAAAAGCACGAATTGAAGAATTGGAGCGTCCAGATTAATCGTTTTAGACTGCCGTTTAAAAAGAATATCAGATACCTTTTAGCAAGGGCGTTGTTTTCGAACAGAAATTAAAACAACTTTAGCGCAAACCTCATCCCTATGCGCTACTCACTAGTTGTACTTTGCTTGATTTCTTTTTCGGCTTACTCCCAGAAGAAGAACGTACCAGCACCGATCGTTAAGAAACCACTCACTCATTCCGTTTACGATAGCTGGAAGGAAATACCATATAAAGCTTTAACGCCCGATGGGGCTGTGGCAGTGATGACTATCAACCCACAAGATGGCGATGGCAAAGCAGTATTCTATCATCTCAAAACAAATGCACAAGATTCGGTGAAGCGAGCTGCTGAAATAGGAATCACCTTCGATAGCAAGCAAGTTGTTTTTAAAATCAAACCACAACAAAAGGTGGTGAAAGAGCTACGCAGACAGAAAAAGAAAAAAGAAGATTTGCCGAAGGACTCGTTGGGGATTTATTCGATTGCCGCACGCAAAAGCGAAAAAATTGCAGAAGTGAAATCATTCAAAATTCCGGAAAAGACGGGAGGATGGTTAGCGTATCAATTGGAGGCAAAAAAAGAAGTGAAGCCAAAGGCAGATGATAAGTCGAAGACGGATATTAAACCCGAGGAAAAGAAATCAGAGACAAAACTTAAAAAGAAGAAGGCAAACACCGATGATAACGGATATACCCTCGTATTGCGCTCATTGGCAGATGGCAAAGAGAAAACTTTCGGCTATGTGAAAGACTATTCTTTTGCAAAATTTGGTCAAGGCTTGTTGTTTTCCTCTACGGGAAACGACTCGACCATGAAGGCGGGTGTGTATTGGTATGACTTGACCAACGGCAGCCTTGCCGCATTGCATCAGGGCAAATCTAAATTCAAATACAAAGGTCTTTCCATCAGCGAAGACGGAAAGCAAGCAGCCTTCTTAGTGGACACCGATACAACAAAAGCACTCGTGCGTCACTTTCAATTGCATGCGTGGAAGCAAGGTGAACCTTCTGCCAAGCTGATCGATGCTGAAAATTCATTGGCATTACCAACCAATTGGTTGGTGAGTGAAAACTATACACCATTGTTCAGCAAAGACGGGGGTAAGTTGTTTTTTGGTTCGTCACCAATACCGGCTGTGGCAGATACAACTTTATTGCCCGAAGAGATGGCGGTTGTGGAAGTGTGGGGCGGCAATGACGATTATATCTATCCACAACAAAATAAACAGCTCGACACTGAAAAGAAGCGCAGCTATTTAGTAGCCTATGATTTGCCAACAAATACCATTAGGCAGGTTGGCAACAAAGATGTTCCCACAATTACCATCGGCAACGAAGGCAATTCAAAAATTCTCTTGGGAGAAAGTGACGTAAAGCACCGAAAGATGATTACCTGGGACACTCAGAATTTTTCAGACGTATATGTGTTTGATCTGTCCACCAACACCCGAAAATTGGTGCAAGAAAAAGTAAAAGGAAACGCCAATCTCTCTCCATTGGCAGAGTACGTGTATTGGTATAGTCTACCTGATACAACTTGGTTTACCTATCACATCGCGACAGAAAAAACCAGCCGGGTTTCAAAAGGCATTCGCGCAGGCGATGAAGAAGATGATCACCCTGACTTTCCAAACTCATATGGTTTGGCTGGTTGGACAAAAGACGATGCGCGCCTATTGATTTACGACCGCTACGATATTTGGTCGCTCAATCCAAAAGGAGACGAAGCGCCTGTCAATCTTACTAAGATTGGCCGCACGGAAAAGATTCGATTCCGTTATGTTCGTCTTGATAATGAAGAAAGATTTATCAATCCCGACAAAGAACTTTTGTTGAGCGCATTTAATGAAACGACTAAGGCTGCCGGCTATTACAAACTCAATTTAAAAACCAATCAACTCACCAAGTTAATGATGAGCGATCATCGCTATTCGTTTACTTCAAAAGCAAAAAATGCCAATCAGCTTTTGTTCACTCGGGAAAGCTTCCGTGAATATCCCGATTTCTGGACCACCGATTTTTCATTTGCAACGCCAAAGAAGATAAGTGATGCCAATCCACAAATGAAAAATTATTTCTGGGGTTCGGTAGAAAAAATTTCGTGGACATCACTTGATAATATTCCGTTAGAAGGTTTACTCTACAAACCCGAAGGCTTTGATCCAAAAAAGAAGTATCCAATGATGGTATACTTCTACGAGAAGTATGCCGAGGATATTCATCAACATTACGCACCTGCGCCTATTCGGTCGTTTATTAACTTCTCTTTATATGCCAGCAATGGCTATTTGGTTTTCGTACCAGACATCGTTTACAAAATTGGCTATCCAGGCGAGAGTGCACATAACTGCGTGTTGCCTGGCGTCACTTCTTTGATTAGCAAAGGATTTGTAGATGAAAAACATATTGGAGTACAAGGCCATAGTTGGGGAGGCTATCAAGCAGCTTATTTAATCACGCGCACTAATTTATTTGCCGCTGCCGAAGCGGGTGCACCCGTAGTGAACATGATCAGTGCATACGGTGGTGTACGCTGGGAGAGTGGCTTGAGTAGAATGTTTCAATACGAAAAATCACAAACGCGTTTGGGAGCTTCGCTTTGGGAGAAACCTCTACTGTATTTAGAGAACTCGCCCATTTTATTTGCCGATAAAATTCAAACTCCATTGATGATGATGCATAACGATGCGGATGGCGCGGTGCCGTGGTACCAAGGGATCGAATACTATATGGCCATGCGCAGGCTGAACAAACCTGTGTGGATGCTGAACTACAATGGTCAGGGCCATGGTCTTACACAAAGGCAAGATCGCACCGACTTCGCTATTCGAATGATGCAGTTCTTCGATCATTATCTCAAAGGGGCATCTATGCCTACATGGATGAAGTCAGGAATATCAGCGGTGGAGAAGGGGACTACCAAAGGATATTGACGAACATTGAGTAACCTGTTCGTGTGTTTCTCGGCAAAGATTAGTTCGGGATCAGAGTAAGGCGAATATCAACCTCGCGATCGACATATTTCCATTCTTCGGTGGTCCGGAGTGAGTCCAGTAATTTGTCAAAAAGAGGCTCGTCTGCTGGGGCATATTCAAACCAGGTAACGAAGTCAAACGGCTGGCCTATGTCGCGACAGTGATACAACTTGCGCGCTATGGCAGGAAGATAGTTTAGTCCGATTTCAGTGTGATGCGACTGAGCTCCAAAAATCCTCCTTCGCTCGTCTTGAGCAAGAGCCCACCACGCTTCTGTCTTTCGAATAGGGATGAAGGCTGCACAGGTAGAGTTTGGTCTGCCTAGTTCTGCTTGCACAGCTGCAAGTTTCACGCGGTCGGTTTTTTCAGCATAACGGACGTTGCTGGTAAATGCTTTAATCCGCCATAGACCATTATGCTCTAGTTGGATCAAATCGCTAGATATCACAGACAGGTGTGTAACCGGCTCGAGTGCATCTCCGGTAAGTGTTTCGATGCCAGTAACTTTCCACTTGCCAACACTACCGCCAACAAAGTCGAAAAAGTTTCCTTGCACTCTTAATCCTTTCTGATCTTAGGCCACTGTTCGTCTGCTTTCTTAATCAAGCCAGCTTGGTCTTTGTTCCATAGAGTCTTTACTTTTTGGTTATAATTAAAGTAAAGTTTGCTATCAACAATTGTCCAGGTATCCGTTTCAGTGGGTGATTTGTGTCCCCCAGCTGCCCCGTACGCACAATATCCACCGTATTGAGGTGCATACTTTTCAGGATTGGCAACGAACAAATCTTTGTTGTTCTTAGATGCAAAGTGCCAAGTAGCACCATTCCATTCGTGTGTAAATTCCTTTGATCCTTTCACGGCCTTGCTGTCGACAAAGAAGGCAACAGGGTCATACCCTTTGATAGCTCCGCTTTCATTAGAGAACACTTCACTGGTTTGAGCGAATGAATAGATAGGTAGTAGTAACAAAACAATACCTGCGAGAGTTGTAATCCTTTTCATATTCATTTCATTTTATTATTTACCAAATTTATAACAACAAGCCACCAACCTAAGTCAGTTGAACGACATTGTGATTTCTTTAAAATAGACTTGACCCTTCCCAGACAGATTGAGTTTCACTGGCCACGCGAACTGAGCGTGATACGGTACAAGTAATAGATTCTTAGATTTGTCTCCTGGCTTACACTCAGTCACAATTCATATGATCACTTTTGTTAGGTTTCCGTTGAACCAGGCATTAAAAGGTAAAAGGTTATGATCAATCTAAGAATTATCGCGCTCTCTGTCTTGATACTTTTTGTTGGGCAGGTTTATGCGCAAGACATTAGTGCCAAGCGCAAGAAAGAGTTCAACATAGAAAATGACCTGGCTATTCAAGGCTATGACCCGGTAGGTTATTTTACCACGGGCAAAGCGCTCGAAGGGAAGAAGGAGCTGTCATTTAGTTACCAAGGAGTAACCTATTACTTTTCGTCAGCCGCCAATAAAGAACTGTTCAAAACAACTCCCGAAAAATACGAACCTGTCTATGGAGGTTGGTGTGCCTATGCCATGGGTGCCACGGGCGAGAAGGTGGAAGTGGACCCGGAAACTTTTAAAATCATTGATGGCAAACTTTGTCTGTATTATAACAAACTTTTCACTAACACACTGAAAACCTGGAACAGAGATGAAAAGAGCTTGAAAGAAAAGGCAGATAATAACTGGACGAAATTTTTTAAAAAGTAAGAAAAGTTGAATCACTTTTTATGAAACCAATGTTGATTATAAAATGGCTCCTCAGGGTCATTGCTGCGCTGATCATGCTTCAAACACTTTATTTCAAGTTCACCGCGCAACCTGAATCGGTACAATTGTTTGGTATGCTTGGCATGGAGCCTTGGGGAAGGATCGGGACGGGTGTCGGAGAGTTGATCGCATCCCTTTTGATTTTGTTTCCTCCTACTAGTTGGATTGGGGCAGGTTTGGGCTTGGGTTTGATGAGTGGTGCCATTTTCTTTCACCTTACCATTCTTGGAGTTTTTTTTGGTGGTGATGCATTGCTTTTTTCTTATGCGGTAATTGTGTTTGTAGCATCAGGAATCCTTTTATACCTAGACAAAGAAAAACTGATTGATTTTGTAACTATACTGTTGCCCAAGATGAAGAAGTAGGAAAGGCAGCCATCGTGCTTCGTCTTTTCTGCGGAATTGGAAATGCCCAATTAAGAGATGAAATTGCGGCATGAAGAAATTAAAGCTCGAAGAGCTAGGTCGCATTTCTGTAGATCAATTTAAAGAAACCCACAAAATTCCGGTTTGCATTCTGTTGGACAACGTTCGCAGCTTGCACAATGTTGGCTCCGCTTTTCGTACAGCGGATGCCTTTCGAGTGGAAAAGATAATTCTAACAGGAATTACAGGCACTCCACCGCACCGCGAAATTCATAAAACAGCTTTGGGCGCCACCGAGTCTGTCTCTTGGGAGTATTCAGAAAGCACCCATGCTGCAATCCAACAGTTAAAGGCATCAGGCCATCTCATCGTGTTGATTGAACAAACCACTGAAAGCTCGCCTCTTCAATCTTTTGCAATTGAACAAGGAAAAAAGTATTGCTTAGTGTTCGGAAACGAAGTCAATGGGGTAAGCGATGAAGCCATCGAACTAGGCGATGTAGCATTGGAGATTCCACAAAGTGGGACAAAACACTCGCTGAATATATCTGTTTGTGTTGGGATAGTGGTCTGGGAGTTTTTCAAAAAGACACGTTTATGACCTTCGCCACCCTTGCTGAGATTAAGAAAGAACTGCAACAGGTAGATGCAGATTTGCTACAAACGCTTTGCCTCAGGCTTGCCAAGTATAAAAAAGAGAACAAAGAGTTGTTGGGCTACTTGCTCTTTGAATCACAAAATGAGCCCAGCTACATTCGGCAAATAAAGGAAGATATCGACCTGCAATTTGAAGAACTGAAGGACCGCAATTTGTACATCGTCAAAAAGATGTTGCGCAAGATACTT
>JABFSY010000314.1 GCA_013140395.1 Cyclobacteriaceae bacterium | reverse complement strand
TTGGTAAGGAGGAATAATTTTGTCCGCGTCCTTGGAGCCAACTTCTGATAGAACAGTTACTTGTTTAGAAAGTTTCTCTATGTAGTCGAGTTTCTTGTCGTGATCCAAGTCGATAGAACCATCGGAAACTTCAGCAAACGTCATGTCGAATTTATCAAGCACTTTTCGATAATCTTCGAATTGGTCGCGTATGATAAAGGCCTCAAACAAAGTACCGCCAAAATAGCAAGGAATACCTGCATCTCGATAGACCTTTAACTTATCTTTCAAATTGGGTGTAACGTAAGATGTTGCCCAACCTAACTTGACAATGTCAACGTGGTCGGCAGCAATGCTCATGAAATCTTCGGCTTCGCGCACGCTAAGTCCTTTATCCATGGCCATGGTAAAACCTTTTTGCCTGGGCTTTTTTGTTCGCTCAGGTAAATTGTTCAAGTGGTAGTTCATCAGGAATTTTCTTTTCTAAACTGATCGATGATTTTATAGAGGGCTTTCTGCGTTTCTAATTTCGGAAAAAACTCGAATAGAATCTTATGCCCTTCAAAGTCCAATATTAATGCATTTTCCAAATAAGTAAAGGCTTCTTTAAATTGACCCGACTCAACTAAGTAAATGGCCATCCGATATAGAAAATCGGGTTCTTTGGGCGCGTCTACCATGCCTTGCGATAAAACATCAATGGCCTTATCAGGTTCGCCTTGTTCGTAATATATGAAAGACCAATTCAACCATATCTCTTTGTCTTCCGGTGCAAGATTGGCGGCCTCCTCATAGGCACTTATACTTGAAATAGTGTTGCCTATTTTAAATTCAGCGTGTGCTGCTGCTTTCCAGTATTCTGCATTGAGGTGATTGATCTTTATGGCCTTGTTGAAGAAATGGAGTGCTTGATACCATTTTTCCTGCTTTTCTAAACAACTGCCAGCACCAAACCAAGCTTCATCGTAGAGTGAATCTAGTTTAGCCGACTTCTGAAAGTATTTTAACCCTAAATCAAAATGCCCCATATTTTCGTAAGCGGCACCAATGCAACAATAAACCTCTGGACTAGGGCCTTCAATCTCGACTGTTTTATTAAATTCCTCCAATGCCTCCTTATACTTCTCAAGGTTCATCAACGAGTTGCCCATATTGAAGTGTGCGGAGGCAAAGGTGTCATCGATGGCAAGGGCATAGCCATATGCTTCAATTGCTTCGTCAAACTTCTCTAACTTATTGCAGACAATACCCAAGTTATACCAAGCAGCTGCTGAGTACGGATCTTCATCAATAAATTTTCTGTAGTAGGATAGGCTACCTTCTAATTGTCCGGCTATATCTAAGCAGAAGGCTAGTTCATATAGTGAGCCCTCATGATTTATATTTTCTTCGATTGATTTTTTGTAGGATTCGATTGCTTTATCATACTCCTCCAGACTTTGGTGGGCTAGTCCTATGTTGTAGTAGATATCGTCTTTCTCGTCATCGGCAAAAGAAAGAATTTCTTCATACAAAGAGATCGCTTCTTTGTGTTTTCCTTGCAGTGATAAAATGGAGCCAATCGAGAGGTAAATCTCGATATCCATCGGGTGTAAATTGCGCGCCTTTTCTAACAACTCCAGCGCTTCTTCGTATTGTTCTAAATTGGAAAGAATTTGGGCTTTTATTGCTATCAGACCGGTAGAGAACGGAAATTGTTCCATGGCCTGATTAATGGCAGCCAAAGCTTTTTTAAACTTTAACTTTTCCATATAATGATCAACGATTACTTCATAGGCATCGATGTCAAAATATCCAATTGAATTAGCCCGTAGATTTTCTTCGTATCGCTTGATCAACTCCTCTTCTTCTTCCCTCTTTCTGAATTCGTGGCTCATCGGTCGAAAGGTTTTCCTAAAGTAAGGAAAATTTTCAGCAGTAACAATTTTACCTTACAATTCTTGCAAAGTTCCTGCAATTAAAAGTAATCAACAAGTTGTGTTTGTTATTTGTTTGTGCTATAAGTGCTCAAATAATACTCGCAGCAGTAATCAATTGTTTTGTCTAGCGGATAGTACTTGATACCCAAATCGTAAATTGATTTTTGATTTGAAAAAGTAAATTTTTCGCTGGTAGACTTGACGGATTCTCGAGTAACCAATGGGTGTGTGTTGAATAGCCAACTTTTCATTTCTTCAAGTGTCGCAATTGCATTGACAAGAAAGGGATTGACTTTTATCGAGGGTGCTTTTTTCTGGAGACGTAAAGCTATTTTTTCGAACAAGTCTTTGTAGGTGATTACTCCACCACTTGCAATAAAACGGTGGGCTAAGAAAGTTTCATTCAATAACTTGAATACAATCTCGACCACATCTCGCACATCTACATAATTGCATTGACCGTTGCTATAAAACATATTCTCCTTCCAAACATATTGAAAGAGTTTCGAACTGCTCTTTTCCCAATCGCCTCGGCCAAGGACCAAAGATGGGTTTACGATAGAAGCAGGAAGGCCTTCTTCTATCCCTCTGTAGATCTCCAACTCTGCCAAATATTTTGATTTCGCATAAGAAGAGTTAAAAGGGCTTTCTTCCCATTTATTTGTTTCATCAATAAGGGAGATTCCCTTCTGGCGACCGAGTGCAGCAACAGAACTAATATGAATCAATTTCTTCACTCCGTTGGCAAGGCAAGCATTTACTACATTTTTTGTGCCCTCTACATTTACCTGAAACAGCTCTCTTTTTTCTTTGGGGTCGAATGAAACCTTTGCCGCAGTATGAATGACAACAGAGGCATTTCTAAAACATTCATTCAAAGAACTTACGTCTAGGACATCCCCGGTTTTCCATTCAATTTGTTGAACGGATGGGTCGGTTAAACGCATGTCACTGGATTCTCTTTTTAAGCCGCTCAGAGAAACGCCTTCAGAGAGTAGTCGCTGTGCAATCGCGGAGCCAATCAACCCATTACCACCGGTAATAACGATCATAGTACTAAAGGGTATTGTTCAGTAACGAAAGGGAACATGCTCTTTGATAATGCTTGTTTTTTTGCAATGCCTTCAATATTTTTGACTGTACTGGATTATGACAATCGCTCCCCAAGAAATCGACCCATCCTTTGTCGATTAATTGAAGCGCCATTTTCCGAACCGATTTTGAATACATACCACCGATGGAAAGAGAGTTTAATTGAAAAAATACGCCTCTATTTCTTAGGTCTTCAGCTTTCTCCATGGTCATATAGCCATATCGTTCGGGGTGGGCGAGTACCAAGCGATATCCCTGCGAGGAAGCTTGAAAAATGAATTCTTTCATTTGCAAAGGCTCGCTTATGAAGTTGGTTTCAAAAAGTAAGTACTTGTCTCCAAAAGTAAGCAGCGATTCTTTATTGATTATTCGTGCGTAAAGAAACTCGTCCAGATAATATTCGGCAGCCGCTTGCAACTCGATGTTGATCCCGTTGTTTGCTAAATGCTGTTCTAGCTCTGTTAATCCATTTTGTATACCGGTTGGTTCGTTTCGATATGTGTCATTCATAACATGAGGGGTGGTAACCAATTTCTCAAACCCCATTTCCACAAGATCGTTAATTACGTCTATCGCTTCTTCCAAGCTCTTTACTCCATCATCTAATCCTGCAAGAAGATGTGAATGTATATCCACTTTGAGTGGAATTTTTGGAACTTCAGTTTTTTTGTTGAAAAGCGAGAACACTATATTTTTACTAAATCTCTCCAGCCTTTCCGTTTAGGCTTATCTTCATAATAGCCATAGCCATACGTTTTTCCGGTAGTCGGCAGTGCATTTAAGACAACTGCTAAATTGGTCAGTTTATGAATGCTAGAAATTCTATTTAAGGTGTTGACAAATTCCTTTTTCGAATAGTTTGCGCGCAGTACATAAATAGATAAGTCAGCACGTTTCATCGCCATAATTCCGTCTGTGACTAACCCAACGGGTGGGGTATCTATAACAATAAAGTCGTAGGCTTCTTTTAGCTCTTCCAGTAAATTTGTAAACTCTCCGTTTAGAAGTAACTCAGAAGGATTGGGAGGATGAGGACCCGCTGGAAGGAAATCAAGATTCTCTAGGCCAGTTGATTGAATACATTCGGCCCAGGTAGTTTTCTTAATTAACGTTGTACTTATCCCTTTCGATGGATCAAGCGCAAGCATGGAGCTTTCATTTTTTTGCTTTCTCATGTCCAAATCTATCAACAGAACTTTTTTCTTAGACATTGAAAGTACGCCACCCAGATTTGTGGCGAGGAAAGATTTCCCCTCTCCCGAAATGGTCGATGTAACGGTGATAATTTTTTTATGACCTCCAATGGTAAAAAAGTCCAAGTTCGTTCGAAGGGATCGGAAAGATTCACTGACCATTGATTTTGGATTATCCACAACATGAAACAGTGAATTTGATTTTCGGTGAGAGGTAGGAATTACCCCAAGAAGCGGCACATGAATTGATTTTTCAACTTCTTGTGCGCTGGTAATTTTGTTGTTTAGCAAATAGGAGATTCCAAGAAAAAAGAAATTGACGACAAAACTTGCAACCAACCCAATTCCCAAAATCAACAATTTTTTTGGTGAAATGGGAACTATTGGAAGGGATGCCGGTGAGAGAATCTTGAAATCAGGCACATTGCCAGCCTGTGCAATTTCAAATTGCGCTTTGGACTGCATCATCGAAAGATAGAATTCTTCATAAAGCTTATAAAATCGTTGGTTTTTGGAATACTGTGTATTCTTGTCGGGCATAGTGGCAAACCCTTTTTCCAGATTTTCCTTGCTTTGTCGGAGCTCCGCCAATGTCTTAAGCCAATCGCTTTTTAATTCAGTCAATTGCTTGAAGATTGTTTCTTTGGCTAACGACACCTCTTTCTCTTTTTGTCGAAACGCAAACGTGTTTTCATTGTAGGCCAGAGCCAATCGATCACGGTCTTGTTGTAATTTGTTAAAGTCTTCTAATTTCCTGTTTACATACTCCGGTAAAAATCGTTGTTGTTGCAATGAAAAAGGAAGTTTGTTGTCGTTGATTTGTTCGATAACACTATTAAGTTGTCCAATCTTCTTTGTCAGTTGAAAACGAGCGGAATCTGTCGCATTGATGGCAACAATGGTTCGCTCTAGATCTTGTGATAAGTCACTGCTTTTGTTTTGTAGAGTAAAATTTTCAAAATAATTTTCAAAATTCTGCATTCTCTTCTCGACTTGATCGAGCTCATTGTTAGCCATCCTATTTTTTGGCGGTTGGCAAGATTTTTTTGTTCGCTACTGTAGAAGATATAGAGTGAGTCAATTTTATTGACGATGTCGTAAGCTTTCTTCGAATTGTGATCTTTAAAGGCAACTCGAATAGTGTTGGCATTAAAGTTGAGTGGCGATACTGAAATATTCTTTGCTAAGTAGGAGATAAGTGATCCTTTGCTATGGATCACAAAAAAATATTTATTGTCACTAATTTCAAAATACTTACTTGGGCGAATGATAACATTTGCACCATTTAAGCCGAAGACCTCATTAAACTTTTTGTCCACGTACTCACCATCTGGGTCGGTTTTGATTTTGAATGTAGATTGATCAATAATGTTGATATACACATTTTTGTCAAGCAGCGGGGATGCATCTCCCTCGCTCGTTACTACGAAAGGAGAGCGCTGATACATTTCGTCTGTCAGCACATTGCCTATGCTATAGTAGCTTGTGCCTATGTCAAGTGAGTCAACTAACCTGCTAAAGAAGACCTTGGATTTGATCTGCTCAATTTCACCGGAGATTAAATTCAAGTTTTGGTCTTCCACAATATTTTTTAACCCCAGATCGGTTGCGTCTTTCTTGATCTCCAACTTCATCTCGGATTCTGACTCAAATAAATCCTTGGTCCATCGAATGTATAAATAGGCAGCTGAGTTGCAGACAATAAAAAAGAATAAAATCCACCACTTGTTTTTTCGAACAACAGATTGGAGTTTGTCGAGATCAATCCCGTCAAGAGGTGAGTTGTTTATAGGCGTTCGATTTTCCAACTTTTCTATTCAATCATGGAATACTGCGTAAAAGAACCACGAGGGTTGTCAGACTGACGGCAAGGCTAAATAGTATTGCATTATCTTTCAATCCCTCAACGAATGGCCTGCGAATAGGCTCAATGTAAACGACATCCCCGGGTTCGACTATCATGTTGCCCTCTTGAAAACCCTTGATGGTGCTAAAATCGACATTGTAAACCTTATCGTCTCTAATTACCTTAACATTATTTGCCTTCGCGTCATTGTTAATGCCTTTAGACAGTGCGAGTACTTCAATCAATCGGGTATTCTGATTTGTCAATGGGATAACCAATCCTCCTGGCGCACCTATTACAGTGACTCGTTTATTGGTGAAATTAATGATCACAAAGGGCTCCTTGAAGAACTTTGAATATTCCTTTTGCGCGACTTCTTCCGCCTGCCGAAGTGTTAATCCCTCCACATTCAACTCACCAATGACTGGGAACTTGACAATTCCATTAAGTTCGACTAAATAATTAATGGCAATAATCTCGCCCGCATTAGGGTTTACATTTGCGGAAGTCAGTTCTGGGTTTGGATCGATGATCCTCTCTCCCTTGTTTGTAAAAACATCTAGAGTAAGTAAGTCGTTTTTTTGAATCACGTAGTTTTTTTCCGCCCTAGAGGCCTCTCGTTTGAACACCTCTGGTTTAGCATCATCCGTTGATCTAAACATGATGTTCTGCTTATAGGACCCACACGAAGAAAGAATGCACAGATATAAAACAAGGCAGAGTATTTTTGGCACAGTCCACGTTTTCATTAGCGTCAAAGTAAGCAATTATTGAGCAAAAAGTAATGAACACCTTCACTTATTTGGAAAGTGATCTAAATGGTTTTCTTTTTTGTTTTTTAGGGATACCGGGCTATAGCTCTTTTAGCACCGCTAGGTATTTATTGACAACGATTTTCTCGTCAAATTTTTCCTCCATCTTTCGCCTGCCGTTTTCCCCTAGCCTTCTTAGAGTGATGTCATCAAAATTCGCCATTTGGAACATCTTGTTGGCCAAATCTTCAGAATCTTTAAGCTTGCATAGCAGGCCGTTGAAATTGTGGTCTACTACATTATGGCAACCCGGTACATCTGTTGCAATAATTGGCTTTGCTGTACTTGACGCCTCAAGCAGTGTTCTGGGCGTTCCCTCGCGGTAGGAAGGTAGCACAATGCAATCGGCCTGTTCGATAAACTTCCGGACATCTTTTGTTGTTCCCAGATACTCAACCGTTGATGACTGTACCCAATCTTCGATAACGTCCAATGGAATCCCACGTTTATGTTTTGGATCTTTTGAACCTAAGATCTGAAATCTGGCCTTCATTCCACTCGCTTTTAGTTTTTTTACGGCATCGATGAATTCTAGAATACCCTTATCGGTAATTAAGCGGGAGATAAGCAAGAAGGTAAACTCCTTATTGCGTTTGAAATCAGCTGCTGTAAAATGGGTTAAGTCAATCCCAGAGCCAGGCAGTAAATCAGTGATTTTCTCTGAAATTATGTTCTTATCAACGAAAAGAGCCAAGTCATCCGGGTTTTGAAAGAAAACCTTTTTGGGATACCGAAAAGCTAACTTGTAAAGAGAAATTGCGATTTTAGAAACCCAGTTGTCTTTCAAGAATATTGTCCCTAGCCCGCAAACATTGTTAACAACTGGAATACGCAGCATTGCTGCGGCCAACGTGCCGTAAATGTTTGGCTTGATCGTGTAATGGAGCACAACATCAGGCCTCATTCTTCGATAGATCAAGAATAGCTCAAACACAAGTGCTGAATCTTTGATTGGATTTGCCCCGCGACTATCCATGCGCACGTCATGGTGAATGCAGCCAACCTCTACTAACTTTTCTGTAAAGTCATCGTGGGGTGCTACTGTATGAACTTCATGTCCCTGAGCGATAAGGGTTTTTACGAAATTCAACCTGAAGTTGTAGATATTCCAGGATGTATTTAATAC
>JABFSY010000095.1 GCA_013140395.1 Cyclobacteriaceae bacterium | reverse complement strand
GCATAAAATCCAATTAGAAAATAACTTGCTTTTACCTTTAAAAAGCGAGTGTTTTTATTCTGTGACGCAAGCGTCCATTGCGCCAAATATTTAATCGAAAACGATTGTATTTATGTTGTTATTCGATTAAAAGGGGCATCTGTTTCGCGGGTGATTTGATATTAAAAACGGCAGATATGTTGAAAAAAGGTTCTTAGCTGCCTTGTTTGTTTCAACATTTACACTAATCCATTTCGAAAAAAAGTAACATCATGAATAGAAGTTTCCTATTTATCTATTTGTTTGTCAGCTTGTTGAGTGGTTCTGCATGGGCGCAAACAAGACAAATAAGGGGCAAAGTAGTAGCTATGGAAGATGGGGGTGCATTGCACGGGGTAAATATTGTTGTTGAAGGAACGACCAGGGGAGTCACCACAGATTTGGATGGCGTCTATACGATAGAGTTGGAGCAAAGTGATAATTCTTTAGTGTTTTCATTTATTGGTTATGCGACTAAGAGGGTAGCTATCGGTAATCAGACATTAATAAATATAGAGTTAGCATCTGACACCAAAGAACTGGACGAGTTAGTGGTAGTTGGTTATGGTGTTCAGCGAAAGAGTGATTTAACAGGATCAATTGGTTCGGTGAAGGGCTCGGATCTAATAAAAATTCCATCTTTTTCAGCGGAGCAAGCCCTGCAAGGAAAAATTGCGGGTGTACAAATAGCTAGTCCCAACGGAGCACCAGGTTCTGCTCCTGTCATTCGAATTCGAGGTGTAGGAACGCTGAACAATAGCTCTCCGATTTTTGTGGTAGATGGAGTCATCTTGGATGATATAACATTTTTGAATAGCGGGGATATCGAATCGATGGAGGTGCTAAAGGATGCATCGGCCACAGCCATTTATGGATCCCGAGGCTCAAATGGTGTGATCATTGTATCCACAAAATCTGGTAAGATGGGTGAAGGAGTACAAGTAAGCATTAGTAGCGAGTATAGCCTTCAGCGGTTGTCAAAACAAATTAATCTGCTTACGGGCGAGGAGTTTGCAAAAGTGGTCAATGTTTTAACACCCGGAACATTCAATAACACAAGCATTGTACCCAGCACCAATTGGCAAGATCAAATATTTATCAATTGGGTTCCGATACAAAACCACCAAGCAGCTGTGAGTGGATCCTCAGGGAAGTACAGTTTTTATTTTGGAGCAAGTTATTTTAAACAAGATGGTATTATTTCAAAATCCGGATATGACCGTGTTTCCATTAAATTGAATAATACCTATGCCATCTCAAAATCCGTTAAGGTGGGTAATAATTTAACTATTGCTCCGGATAATCGCCAAAACGCTGCAGACGTTGTTCCAATTGCCTACCGTGCTTGGCCAACTTCCGTTCCCTACACGGCTAATGGCGCCTTCGCTGAAGTTCTAGGGGCGGGGAATCCATTGGCGGCCAATGAGTACAACAACTCATCATCACAACGATTCAGGGCGGTTGGAAATGCTTATATAGACGTTAGTTTTTTAAAAAACTTTTTGTTCAAAAGTAGCTTTGGATTCGATTTGAGTTACGGCAAGACAAAAAGCTATACACCTACCTTTTTCGTTTCTCCAACACAAGAAAATCTCACAAGCGATTTAGGAGTGAGTACAGATGAAAATAAGACTTGACTTTGGGAAAATACTATCAGTTATAATAAAACTTTCAATAAACACAAGGTTAATGCCTTGGCTGGTTTTACTCTGCAGAAAACAACCAGTGAGTTTTTATCGGGTAGCGTTCAAAATCTGATCGGTACCGATCCTTCACTTTGGTATTTGAATAAGGGAGAAACATTAACAGGAACGCAGAGAGTAGGCAATGGTGGTTCCATCAGCACAATTGCGTCTTACTTGTTCAGAACAAATTACTCGTACCAAGATAAATACCTTATTACGATTTCGGCACGCATTGATGGGTCTTCTAAGTTTGGGAAGAGTAATTTATATGGCACATACCCTTCGTTTGCGTTGGGGTGGAACCTTTTAAATGAAAGCTTTATGCCGACTAGCCGATTAGTGAGTAATGTAAAACTTCGTGCAAGTTGGGGTATAGTTGGTAATGAAAAGATCAACGGAGACTCAAGATTTTCTTTAGTTGCCAATGGCCAAAATGCTGTGTTCGGGCTGAATGAACAGATACAACCCGGAGCCACGCTTGGCAGCACGGCCAATCCAAATTTACGATGGGAGAGTACTACGCAAACAGATGTTGGCTTAGAACTTGGCTTTTGGGATGATAAACTGACCGCTGAATTGGATTATTATAGCAGAGTCACTGATGATATTCTCGTTGGCTTAACAACACCAGGACACGTAGGAAATGGAGCGTTTGTTAGAGTAGTGACTAATGCAGCCTCAGTACTTAATCGAGGCGTTGAACTCACACTTGCATGGAATGATCAGATCGGACAGGTAAAGTATAAAATTGGTGGTGTAGCCTCAACTGTACATAACGAAGTCTTAAATCTTGGGGCCTCGTCTGGAAGCGACTCTTTTATAAGCTCAGGTAGTTTGGGCAATAGTCAACTCGTCACACGGACGGAAGTGGGTCAGCCTATTGGTTCATTCTACGGAAATAGAGTAATAGGCGTTTTTCAAAACCAAACTGAATTGGACGCAAATCCAAAACTATCAGAGCAAGCAGTAGGCGATCTTAGATACGCTGATAGTAAAAGGGATGGCGTTATCAATGCAGATGATAGAACTTACATTGGCTCACCGATTCCATCTTTCATTTATGGTTTCAATACAGAATTTAGTTATAAGAGCTTTGACCTGTCGCTGGACTTTCAAGGTCAAAGTGGTAACAAAATCTACAACGGTAAAATGGCTGTGAGACCCGACCTCTATAATTTTGAGGCGAGAGTCAAAGACTATTGGAGAGGGGAAGGCACTAGTAACACAGAGCCACGACCTACTGCGGGTGGCGTGAATTATGAGCCATCAAACTACTTTATTGAGGATGGTTCTTATTTACGACTAAGAAATATTCGCATAGGTTATAATTTCCCAGCTTCACTCATCAAAAAATTGAGTCTTACCAATGCTCGAGCCTACTTGAGTGGTACTAACGTATTCACACTTACTAAGTACAGCGGTTTCACACCCGAGATTGGCGGCAGTGATGGATTTTCTTCAGGCATTGATTTGGGAATTTATCCCATTACCTCTGTGTATTCGATTGGCGTAAACGTTACTTTTTGAAATGGCAAATGGTATGATGGATCAGTTGATTAATACGAGAAGACTAATTCCTGCACTCCTGCTTACGAGCATGCTTTCTTTCGTGGCATGCATGGATGATTTTCTCGATCAAAAACCCCAAGGTCAGCAGACAGAAGAAGTCTTCCTCAAAACAAGCCAAGATGCAGTATTAGCTACAACGGCTACTATAATATTTTTCTCGATTGGAATTATCATTCTGGCGGCTATCCAATATTAGATATCATGTCAGACGATTCGTATAAAGGTAGCAACCCGGGCGATGCCAGTGCGATTGAACTATTTAATACGTTTCAATTCACGGCAAGTGCAGGCGACATAAGCCGATGGTATTCGGCTCTTTACAAAGGCATTCGAAGAGCAAACATTGTGATAGAAGAAGTACCCTCCGTGCCAATGGACGAATCTCTCAAAAAACGATTATTGGGTGAAGCTCGTTTTTTAAGGGCTCATTTCTATTTTGACTTAGTGCGGGCTTTTGGCGATTTACCAAAAGTTACCGTGTCAACACCATCCCGCAAACTCGCCCGAAGTCCAAAAAGTGAAATTTATTCTGAGATAATCGTTCCTGATTTGCTTTTTGCTAATGAGAATCTTCTGGAAAAAAGTCAATATGCGTCAACTGATGCCGGACGCGCCACCAAAGGTGCGGCTAAATCGCTCCTATCAAAAGTGTATATTTTCCAAAATGATTTTGTCAATGCTGAAAAATACGCATTAGAGGTTATTGCAACGGGACAATATGACCTTGAGGCTGAATATGAAAATGCTTTTTCGTTGAAGGGTCAATTTGGTATTGAATCCATTTTCGAATTAGGTGCAGAAGCCAATTCTGGAGGCAGTCAATTCGCTAATACGCAAGGGGTGAGAGGAACACCTAATAGAGGGTGGGGTTTTAATAGACCCTCGGTGGAACTGATCAACTTCTTTGAGCCAAACGATGTGCGCAAAGATGCCACGGTAATATTTTTACGAGAGACAATTGATGGTGTGTTCATTTCAGGAGATCCAGGCACCCAAGATACCGTTTATACAAATCCGCCAGCGAACAAGATTATAAAGGAAATTGAAACATACAATCAAAAGGTGTGGGTTCCGGGTACAGGCACACTTGAACAATTTGGCTACAATAAACGCATTATTCGCTATGCAGATGTATTGTTGTTAGCAGCCGAAGCTCTAAATGAGAACAATAAAACAGCAACGGCCTTGGTTCACCTGAATAAAGTTCGTCAACGGGCGGGATTATTGCCAGTTGCAGATAGTGATAAAGCAATTGTTCGTCAGAAAATAGCAGATGAACGAAGGGCAGAATTGGCAATGGAAGGGAATAGATTGTGGGATTTGATTCGCACGGGAAAAGCAGCAAATGTGTTAGGCTCTTTAGGTTTCAAGGTTGGCAAACATGAGTTTTTCCCGATTCCACAAAGCGAAATAGATCTATCTGAAAAAACACTTCAACAGAATCCCAATTGGGATTAATAGTTTTCACCAACACAAATTAAATAACGTTAAACTAAATCAAATAAATTATGAAACACACAGGTAAAATTTTTGGTCTCATCGGATTGATAGGACTCTTGACTTTCTCGGGCTGCAAAGATGACGATCCATCAGCTTTGACAATTATTTCGATTACTTCCACCGGAACTAATTTGACTACGGGCAGCAGTCAAACAGTTGATCTCAATGGCGCGACTTCGCCAACAGACGTGCCTACGAATGGTGTCCTTACAGTTACATTCTCGAAAGTTGTCAACGGAGCAACCGTAACTTCAACTTCCGTTACTTTAAGCGATGGTACTACAAATGTCCCCTTGACAGTTGCAACTACTGGCGCTGCCGTTACAGTTACTCCTACTGGTGAGTTGGTACGAGGAACGCTGTATACTATTTCGATGACTAGTGCCGTAATTGCCACCGATGGCGGAAAGTTCACAACGGCTTCACGTACTTTTACCACTGCAGGAAAGAAACCTCCAGTAGTTCCTCAAGCAAGTAAATTAGTTGTCTATGTACCTTTTGAAGGAGTAGTTGCAGATAATAAGAGCAGCGCCTTGTATTTTCGTTCTATTTACACTTACGATATTCTTGTCGTGCCAGTCAAACAAAACTGAGCCGACACCAATAGGGATACTGCGGCTCGTTGCTATGAGATCGGGAACGGTTGAGATCAGTCCCGTATCTATCAGCAAGGGTATACCAATTGATAAAAATATTTTAGGAGATTTTTCGGCTCCTCTTGATACGGCAACTGTTTCTGCCGGAGTCATTCTTTCAAAAGATGGAATAGTAGTTCCTCTTAAATTTTCATTTCTAAATGAATTTAAGACATTTTCAGCTACACCCCTTCAACTTTTAGCAATCAACCAAAAATATACCCTTTCAATTGCGAATTCAATAAAGGGCAAACAGGCAGAGAAATTTGCAGGTGTAATTGTTGAATTTATTACAACTGAGACCGAGTTCAAAGTCTTATCATTGTCATTGGGTGGAGTGTCACCACCCGTTTCGGGAAGGATTACTAATGTTCCAACTTCGAATTTGAAAATTGAGATTAACTTTTCGGAAGCAGTTGATGTTTCAACAATTACCAGTCAAACCGTGCAGATAGTTGGCGCGCAATCACCAACCCTGTCATTTTCTTTCCAAGATCTTAATAAAAAAGTTGTTATTTCTGTTCTTCAACAACTTAAGGGTCTTTCTAAATACCGACTAATTGTTTCTAATCAGATAAGGGGATCAGCAGGAGAGACCCTTGCTGAGTATGTAAAAGATTTTTTTAGTGCAGTTGACCCCACTCCCAAATTTCCAGTCATTACTGATGATCAGTTATTAACCTTAGTTCAGCAGCAGACCTTTAAATATTTTTACGATTTTGCCCATCCGGCCAGCGGCATGGCGCGCGAGCGAAATGCCTCGGGCGATCTGGTTACTTCTGGCGGCTCTGGTTTTGGCGTAGCGACATTAATTGTTGGGATGGAAAGGGGATTTATTACTCGAACACAAGGGATAGAAAGGCTAACCAAGATTCTTAATTTTTTGGAAACGTGTGACCGTTTTCATGGCGCATGGCCGCACTGGATCAACGGAAATACCGGTAAGACAATCGCTTTTAGTGCCAATGACAATGGAGCTGATTTGGTGGAGACCGCGTTTATGGTGCAAGGGTTGATCACGATGCGTCAATACTTAAATAGTAGTCTTCCTGCTGAGCAAAATTTAATCACTCGAATCAACATGCTTACGCAGGCTGTAGAATGGGATTGGTTTACGAGAGGTAGTCAAAATGTTTTATACTGGCACTGGTCATCTGATAAGGGTTGGGCTATGAACATGCAAATCAATGGATACAATGAAGCCTTGATCATTTATACACTTGCCGCTGCCTCGCCTACACATACCATTAGTCCCGCAGTTTATAACAATGGTTGGGCGCGAAATGGTGCTATTAGAAACAACAAACTTTTTTATAATATCAAACTCCCTGTAGGTTATGATTTTGGGGGGCCGCTGTTCTTTGCGCATTACTCTTTTTTGGGATTGAACCCAAAAAACCTGTCCGATCAATATGCCAATTATTGGGAGCAGAACGTAAATCATACATTGATTAATCGCGCGTACTGCGTTGCCAATCCGAGAAATTTTGTTGGCTATAGCAGTTCTAATTGGGGCTTAACTGCCAGTGACAATCAGTCAGGATACTCGGCTCATTCACCTACCAACGATTTAGGTGTGATTTCACCAACCGCTGCACTCTCATCAATGCCTTATACTCCCGCAGAAAGTATGGATGCTCTAAAGTTTTTTTATTACACGATGGGCGATCGACTATGGGGTACTTATGGATTCTACGATGCTTTTAATGTAACCGAAGGCTGGGTAGCTAACTCTTACTTAGCGATAGATCAGGGACCAATTGTCATTATGATTGAAAATCATAGAACAGGTTTGTTGTGGAATTTGTTTATGTCAGCACCAGAGGTACAGGCAGGATTAACAAAGCTTGGGTTTAGCTATTAATACATGCCGCAAAAAATGGAACTCGCAACATGATTCAATCGAATATTTCTAAAATCAAGTTTTTTTGTTTTGTTCTAATCGCGGTAAGTGTCGTTAGTTGTCTACCTAAACGGCAAGCGGTTACTAGAGAGGATATCTCTGATGATTCGCTTTTTACCTTGGTGCAATACAAAACCTTTCAGTATTTCTGGAAAGGAGCCGAATCAACTTCAGGGGCTGCCCCAGAGCGGATTCACTTAGACAATGACTATCCCGACAATGATAAAAGTGTGGTGACATCTGGTGGAACGGGGTTTGGTATCATGGCAATTTTGGTCGGAGTGGAGCGGGGCTTCATCACACGTGAAGAGGGGCACAAGCATCTTTCCAAACTCATAGATTGGCTTGGCAAAGCTGACCGATTTCACGGTGCGTGGCCGCATTGGATGTACGGAGAAACGGGGAAAGTAAAACCGTTCAGCAAGAATGACAATGGTGGTGATTTAGTTGAAACAGCTTATTTGGTTCAAGGGTTGTTGTGTGCACGACAATATTTTAAAGATGGAAATGAAAACGAAAGAAGATTGGCCAATAAAATCGATTCGTTGTGGAAAGGTGTAGAGTGGGATTGGTATCAAAATAAAAAGAATGTGTTGTATTGGCACTGGTCACCAGACAAGCAGTGGATTATGAATTTTCCGTTGGAGGGATATAACGAAAGT
>JABFSY010000040.1 GCA_013140395.1 Cyclobacteriaceae bacterium | reverse complement strand
CGAGGATCGTGTGCGCACTATTTCGATGGAGGGTACCGAAGGGCTTGTTCGTGGGATGAAAGTGACCGACCCAGGGTCTCCTATTCAAATGCCGATAGGCGAAGATATCAAGGGCCGTCTGTTTAATGTAATTGGTGAAGCTATTGATGGAATTCCTCAGCCAACTGGAAAACAATCGTTGCCTATACATAGATCCGCTCCTGCGTATGAAAATCTATCGACCTCTTCTGAGATTCTTTACACCGGTATTAAAGTAATTGACTTGATTGAGCCATATGCCAAAGGGGGTAAAATTGGTTTGTTTGGAGGTGCCGGTGTTGGTAAAACCGTTTTGATTCAGGAATTGATTAATAATATTGCCAAGGCCTATTCAGGACTGTCTGTATTTGCTGGTGTTGGTGAGCGTACACGTGAGGGAAATGATTTGTTGCGCGAGATGATTGAAGCGGGTATCGTTGATTATGGTCCTGAATTCATGAAATCTCTTCATGCCGGTGGCTGGGATTTGTCTAAAGTAGACCAGAACAAACTGAAAGATTCAAAAGCAACGTTTGTGTTTGGTCAAATGAATGAGCCGCCCGGTGCACGTGCGCGGGTTGCGTTGTCTGGATTGACGGTGGCAGAATATTTCCGTGATGGAGATGGGCAAGGAAAGGGCAAGGATATTTTGTTCTTCATTGATAATATCTTCCGATTTACACAAGCAGGTTCTGAAGTGTCCGCATTATTGGGACGTATGCCTTCAGCAGTAGGTTATCAGCCTACATTAGCGTCTGAAATGGGTGCGATGCAAGAGCGAATTACCTCAACCAAAAATGGTTCGATTACGTCCGTGCAAGCCGTTTATGTGCCTGCTGACGACTTGACTGACCCTGCACCGGCTACTACGTTTGCTCACTTGGATGCAACTACTGTATTGTCTCGCAAAATTGCTGAATTGGGTATTTATCCTGCGGTAGATCCGTTGGATTCGACTTCTCGTATTTTACGGGCTGACATCGTTGGAGACGATCACTACAATTGTGCGCAACGGGTGAAGCTGACTTTGCAACGTTACAAAGAGTTGCAAGATATTATTGCGATCTTAGGTATGGATGAATTGTCTGACGAAGACAAGCAGACTGTTAACAGAGCAAGACGTGTGCAACGCTTCTTATCTCAACCTTTCCACGTGGCGGAAGCATTTACAGGATTGAAGGGAGCGTTGGTTGATATTAAAGATACTATCAAAGGCTTCAATATGATTATGGATGGAGAGTTAGATCATTTGCCTGAGATGGCCTTTAACTTGATTGGTAGCATTGAAGATGCCATCGCCAAGGGAGAGAAGATGATAGCAGACGCGAAGTAATTTGAAAATGAGTTGATTCCATGATTCGTTGATTGAAAAATCAATGAATCAACGAATCAGCAAACCAACGAATCAAGTATGTACCTAGAAATAATAACACCCGATAAAAAGATATTCGAAGGAGAAGTGATTTCGGCTTCCTTTCCGGGCACCGATGGATCTTTTCAGGTGTTGAACGATCACGCACCTCTTATTAGCCTATTGAAAGATGGTGTCGTGGAGTATAAGTCAAAAGAATCAACGCAACGACTGAGTATCACGGGAGGAGTTGTAGAAGTTTTGACCAATAAAGTGATAGTTCTCGCAGATGGAGTTCAGGATAACTGAAATGGATTAACCTAAAAAAACAGGAAAAGGCCTATCGAAAGATGGGCTTTTTTTATTTTCCTGCCTTTTTCACTTCTACTTTTTCGATGTAAAAAAATTCATGATCCGACCAAAGAATCTCTTTTCAAATTGCCAGAAGAATTGAAATTGTCCAAACAAAAAACCGTACAGCAGTAGAAAGGCATTGTAGACAGGAAGAATCAAAACATAATAAAGAGTGGAAGCCCAGAGGGGCATTTCTGCCTCGGCAAACCAATATTGGAATAACGGCCTCTTGATAAATAATACCGTAAAACCAGTACATGCAAATACAAATAGTATGATGATAACTTGGTAAAGGCTATTTACTTTCCACCTCACTTGGAGTTTTTGCAGCCAACTCATTACTCAAACATTTTGGTAAAGAACGGAATCAAAAAAAAGGTTTCCAAAATTGATTTTTGGGCAAGTCGGCTGTAATGGTTAACGGCTCTTTTTTGACAGGATGAACGAATTGCAGTTGGCGCGCGTGTAAACAGATACTTCCGTCTGGGTTGGGTGTTGGGTAGCCATACTTGACATCACCTACAATTGGACATCCCAGAGTAGCTAACTGCACTCTAATTTGGTGGGGTCGTCCGGTGATGGGTTTTACTTCGAGTAAAAAGACACCTGCCTTCTGCTCAAGTAATTGATAGCTCAACTCAGACCTTTGGCCGGCAGGGTTTTCTTTTGAATAGGCTGTTGTCTTGTTTCTCTTTTCGTCTTTGATAAGCCAATGAATAAGTGTGCCCTGCGGGTTGGAAGGTTTTTTGGCCACCAATGCCCAGTACGTTTTTTGAGTGTCTCTGTTTCTAAAGAGCTCGTTCATTCGCTCGAGTGCTTTTGAAGTTCGGGCAAAGATCACTAAGCCAGTTACGGGCCGATCCAATCGATGGACCACACCCAAATAAACATCTCCCGCCTTTTGATACTTTTCTTTGATATAGTCTTTACAGATATCAACGAGTGGCTTATCGCCAGTGGCATCGCCTTGCACAAGTGTTCCAGACTCCTTGTTTATGGCTAGTAGATGGTTGTCTTCGTATAGGACGGTTAGCATTGCTCAAACTTGAGAAAATTTTGTAACTTTAAATATGCAAACTGCAACAATTGATCGGACGAAGGAGTGGACGGTGGAAGATTTTCTACGGCTAGAGGAATCAAATCTGCCTTGTGAACTAATAAATGGTGAATTATTTATGAGTCCTGCACCCAGTTTAACCCATCAGGTTGTTTCAAGTAATCTGAATGACATCTTGAAAGCATATGCAAAAAAAATAGGCGGATTTGTAGCCTATTCACCATTTGATGTTTACCTCGACAACAAAAATGTTTTTCAACCCGACTTGCTATTAGTAAGAAAGCAAAATTTAGCCATCATTACTGAGCGAGGGCTGCAAGGCGCCCCAGATTTGGCCGTAGAAATAATTTCTCCGTCCAATGCTTTTAAAGACAGGAACCAAAAAAGAAGACTTTATCAAAAATTTGGAGTGAAAGAATATTGGATTGTAGATCCTGGAAATAGAACATTGGAAATCTATGATTTCTCTTCTGAAGAGACACCCATTCTATATCTAGTTGGTGAGGGGGAAGTGACTTCCAATCTATTGCCCGGGCTATCGTTTTCCTTCGCAGATTTATTTACACGCTAACGGCTTCAATCCTTAAACTCCGAAGTAAAATGAAAACTGATTTCGGGAAAGTTATCTTGAACCATTTGCAACCAAGCCTTCGACTCTGCCATGAAAACAATTTTGTCGTCTTTATCTCGGGCAATATGGCGCTGTTTTGAGTCGATAAATTCAGCCAACTTTTTGGGATTTTTGCTGCTGATCCAACAGGCTTTGAATATATTTTGACCTGCAAACTCAACAGAGGCACCATATTCATTTTTTAGTCTGAATTGAATGACTTCAAACTGCAGCGCCCCGACTACACCTACTACTTTCTTCTTACCCAGTTCATAAGTGAACAATTGCGCAACGCCTTCTTCCATCAATTGCAAAAGGCCTTTCTCCAATTGCTTCGTCTTCATTGCATCTTTGTTGATTACCTCTTTGAAGATTTCGGGTGAGAAACTCGGAATTCCGGTGTACACCATTTTCTCGCCAGCAGTCAGCGTGTCTCCAATTTTTAAATTCCCCGTATCATATAGACCGACAATGTCGCCAGGCCATGCTTGCTCAACCGTTTCTCTATCCTGTGCCATGAAGGCAGTGGCATTTGAAAAGCGAATACTCTTGTCTTGACGCACGTGATAATAATTGCTTCCTCGCTCAAACATGCCGGAGCACACCCGAATAAAAGCAATCCGGTTCCTGTGTTTGGGATCCATGTTAGCGTGAATCTTAAAAATGAACCCGGAAAATTTTTCTTCTTCTGGTTTTACCTCTCGTAAAGTAGTTTCGCGTGCAATAGGTGGAGGGGCAAACTGTATAAACGCATCCAATAGTTCTTTCACCCCAAAATTATTTACAGCACTTCCGAAAAAAACAGGTGCCACTTCACCATCGAGGTAAGTTTGTACATCAAATTCAGGGTAAACCCCTTCAATGAGTTCAACATCAGTTCTTAGTTGCTTAGCATAGTTTTCGCCCACTAACCGGTTGATCTCTTCACTATGGATGTCGGATATCTCTATACTTTCCTGTATCGTGACTTTACTTGGCGTAAACAACTGAAGGCTTTTTTCATACAAGTTGTACACGCCTTTGAAAGTTTTGCCCATGCTGATCGGCCAGCTCAGTGGGCGTACTTTGATGCCAAGCTTTGCTTCAATCTCATCCAGCAAGTCAAACGGATCTTGCCCTTCGCGATCGAGTTTGTTGATAAAACAGAGCACCGGTGTGTTTCGCATGCGGCATACTTCCATCAACTTTTCAGTTTGAATCTCTACGCCCTTTACACAGTCGATCACCATAATTACACTATCCACGGCAGTAAGCGTTCTGTAGGTATCTTCGGCAAAGTCCTGGTGGCCAGGTGTGTCTAGCAAATTGATCTTGATTCCTTTGTAATCAAATCCCATCACCGAAGTGGCCACCGAAATACCCCGCTGCTTCTCAATCTCCATCCAGTCGCTACGTGCGTGGTCTTTGATCTTAGATGATTTTACAGCACCGGCTTTTTGAATGGCACCACCAAAAAGTAACAACTTTTCTGTCAGCGTTGTTTTGCCGGCATCTGGGTGACTGATGATTCCAAAGGTTCTGCGTTTAGCTATTTCCTGTTCCAGCGTCATGATTTCATTCTAAATAAAAAAAGGGATAGAAAAATCTACCCCTTCATTCTGTTTGCTTATGTTATTTGCAATTCAAGATTCCAAATTCAAGATAGCAGGGTTTCAATTTTGAACTTTGAATTTTGAATAGGATTTACGAATTGGATTCCAACTTCGCCTTGAATTTTTTTGCATTCTGAAATTCGCTCGACTCCCAATACTTATCGATGATTGTTTGGTACGCAGCTTTTGCTTTATCCGTATTGTTAAGTTTTTCGTAGGCCAAGCCTGCTTTCATCAAGTAAACGGGGGTAAACTCCTTATTAGGCTTATAGCCGGCCGCTTTTTCATAGTATTTAGAAGCATCCTCATAATTTTTTTGCTCCATGTAGGCATCGCCAATTAAACTAAACGCGCGGGCTTGTACCAATAAGTCGTTTGCCTTGTAGTCCTCTAAATGAAAAATTGCCAGAGGGAATTTTCCTTGTTTTAAATAGATCGCTCCAGCATAGAAATTGGCAAGATTACCGGCTTCCGTTAAACTGTAATCCTCTACGATCTGTAGGAATCCTAAGTTATTGCCATCGCCATTCAACGCCAAATTCAAACTGTCGGCCTCAAAATATCGAACAGCTTGAAACATCTCCTTTTGTGCTTGTGCATCTTGATTACCAACCCAGTAGCGATATCCGAAGAAACCGCCTACGGCCAGGACGATTGCACCGATTACCCCAATCAGAAGTTTCGGGTTTTTTTCCACCCAATGCTCTATTCCCTCCAATTTCTCTTGGATCACCTCTGGATTCTCTAAAAGATCTTTGCTTTCTTCTTTCTTTGCCATGATTTTATAAAAGTATAGTCCGGTCCCGATAGCTATCGGGAAAATCGGGACGCAAAACTAAGAAATCTGTTGTGTAAACAAAAACCGGATTAGTCAGTAATGAATGGATAATCCTGCTGCTCGTAAATGTCCTTCATTGCTTCGGATGGATCTGGGTAAGCCGACTCCTCGGCAAATTTTACGCTTTCTTCAACCTGGGCGTTGATTTTTTGCTCGATGGCTTCTAAATCTTGGGGAGAAGCAATCTTCTTTTCCAAAATAGTTTGGCGCACCTGCTCGATGGGATCACGATGTTTGTATTCCTCCACCTCTTCTTTGCTTCTGTATTTTTGTGGATCGCTCATAGAGTGCCCTTTGTAGCGGTAGGTGCGGAACTCTAACAAACTCGGCCCTTCTCCTGCCCGCGCCCTTTCAGCGGCCCTAGCAACCGCTTCGTGTACCGATTCTACGTTCATGGCGTCTACAGGTTCAGAAGGAATGTCATAAGATTCACCCAATGTGTATAACTCATGAACATTTGAGGTGCGTTGCACCGAAGTGCCCATGGCATAGCCATTATTTTCAATCACAAAAATCACAGGTATTTTCCATAGCATAGCCTGGTTTAAGGCTTCGTGAAATGCTCCTTGGCGAACGGCACCATCACCCATATAGCAAATACACAAGTTCCCAGTGTTATTGTACATCTCTGCAAAAGCAATTCCAGCACCCATTGGCACTTGAGCCCCCACAATACCGTGTCCGCCAAAAAAGTGATTTTCCTTGTCAAAAATGTGCATGGATCCGCCCTTTCCCTTTGATGCACCTGTTTCTTTGCCATAGAGTTCAGCCATCACCTTATTAGGATGGGTTCCCAACGCCAGCGGATGGGCGTGATCGCGGTAAGCGGTTATGTACTTATCGCCTCTACGCAAGGCTGAAACTGAACCGGCAGCGCAGGCTTCCTGGCCTATGTACAAATGGCAGAAACCACGAATTTTTTGCATTCCGTAAAGTTGTCCAGCCTTTTCTTCAAATCTTCGCATCAGCATCATGCTCTCAAACCAGAATAGATAGGTTTCTTTTGAGTAGGCTACTTTTTCTTTTGTCTTGTTCTTTGCAGGAGTTGCTGTTGCCATAGATTCAACAATTATTGAGTTGCGAAAATACATCACAGCCAAACAACCGCCAAACGGGCATTTGTTATCGCTATCTGGTCAGGTTTTGCCAACTTTTTTCTTTGATTTTGGAATCGAGAAACCAAAATAAACAGACCACTCGGCATATGAGTATTTGGAAGGCTCAATTAAGACCCTCATGCCGATTACTCCATTCCCAGAACCTACAATTAGGAAATGGTAATCAGCAATAAACGTCCCTTTAAATGAATCACCGCCTTGAATGGATGGTGTTGGGGTGATGTCTGAGGAAGCTCGGGTACTTCTTACGAGTCCGAGACCAGCTCCCAATCCTACATTGGCCGCGATGTGATCAGTTATTTCCCAAGTAAGCGGCACAATTAGAGCCAATTCCACAAAATTAGTTTGAATAACAGCCGTTTGGTTGAGATTATTAATTGCAAATCTTCCAGCTCGATACCCGAAATTCAGCTCTCCCTTCAAATAATGAAATGGGAATAAAGACTCATTTTTGGTGTTGACATTGAAATATCGATAAACGCCAAAAGAACCAGTTGGGTAGTTATTGGGGACTTCACTTGAGACGCTCTCCTCATTGATACTCCGAATTAAACCAATCTTGATTGCCATTCCGCTCAATTTGGTTTTAAAGTCAAATTGCGCACAGCTATCAAAGTGTGACGTTAGTAATATCACAAACCCGTAGAAAGCTCTCATTAGATAGAACCTATTATTGAAATTGCAAGACCAGCATAAGCTCCTGTCTCGACCCAATCTCCAATGCACGAGCCAGTACAATTTGGAACTGCACTTCCTGAACCATAGGGGGAAAGAACGCAACATGCCAAGAATCCAACACCTAATCCAACCGCTGCACCATAGATGATAGGTAATACAAAAGCAACTACAACGGTAGCAACAGCAGCCGTTGTTCTAAAGATTCCTGTTTTACTATCATTTTCTGACAAATTTTCCTTTTGGCTTTCAAAATTACTTGAAAAGATACTGTTTACTTGAAGTAAAAATTCCTTTTCCTTATCAGCTATTTTTGAATTGAGTACTTCATTTTCGACAGTTAGATTTATTGAAATAGCTTCATCCAAATCCGAAGCTTTTGAAATTTTAAGCAAGGTGGTCTTCAGTATTTCAG
>JABFSY010000198.1 GCA_013140395.1 Cyclobacteriaceae bacterium | reverse complement strand
ATGAACAGCAACAAAATCCGTTGGGTTTGGCGGATGATTTCAGTTTGAAGATCAAGAACTATAAGTTATTGAATCTCGAACCCCTGGAGGACTTCTATTACAAACTCGCAGGTGTTTATCGTTTCAAATGGGGAGCTAATCAATTAGAATTTTTGTGGGATGGCACCGACCATCAGGAAAAATACAAGTCAGATTGGAAGCATTTTTTTAACAACCAAATTCTGCTTTTCTGCCGGCAAGAGTTGTTTATCCAAGCAGTGTTGGATCTAACGGTTTTTTTACCGGAAAATCGACCGGCCGACCTCGCAGAAAATAGAATGAACCACTTCATGCTACAACACTTTGAAGTAAAATTTCACAAGAGCAAAGGGCTGGTTGCAATGAAAGTGGCATAATTCAACTTCAAGTTTCCACAGGCGGCTAGTCAGCCATCCTTAAAAAATTCTATATTTGACTACCAACCCTTTACTTCTATGAGAAAACTATTCATCATCAGCAGCATACTTGTTTCTGCCATTTTTATCGTTTGGTCTTTTTTCTGGATCGACACCTTGCTTGCTTTCGTAGTCATCATCCCGATTATTTATATAGGGGTAGTAGACATGATCCAGACAAAACAGTCCATCAGGCGCAATTTTCCTGTGCTTGGCAGGTTGCGTTATGTGTTCGAAGACCTTCGCCCAAAAATTCAACAATACTTTGTCGAGAGCGATACAGATGGAGCGCCTATTAACCGCAATGAAAGATCCATGATTTATCAACGGGCGAAAAAACAAACCGACACGATTCCGTTTGGTACGCAGTTGAACGTGTATGCAGAAGGATATGAGTGGATCACTCACTCCATCGCACCGAAAGATTTTCATAAAATGGATCACAGTCCCCGTATTCGTTTCGGTGGCAAGGAGTGCCAGCAGCCCTATGACATGAGCGTGTTAAATGTCTCTGCTATGAGCTTTGGTTCGCTCAGCAAAAATGCTATTCTGTCATTAAATTCAGGAGCGAAAATTGGTGGCTTTGCACATAACACGGGTGAGGGAGGATTGAGTCCTTATCATTTGGAACCAGGGGGAGATGTTATTTGGCAAATCGGAACTGGCTACTTTGGTGCCCGCACAGAAGATGGCAATTTTTCGGGGGAGGCTTTTAAAGCAAACGCAACAAAGCCCAATGTAAAAATGGTAGAAATTAAATTGTCGCAGGGCGCTAAGCCTGGCCACGGTGGAATTTTACCGGCATCTAAAAACACGCCTGAGATTGCCGCTATTCGTTTGGTGAAGCCGGGTACTACCGTGTTCTCCCCTCCTTTTCACAGCGCGTTTTTAACGCCCAAAGAGTTAATATTATTTGTGAAAAAACTGAGAGAATTATCAGGGGGAAAACCAATTGGGTTTAAGCTTTGCGTGGGCCGCAAAAGTGAGTTCTTATCGATTTGCATGGCAATGGTTCAATTAAAGATTTATCCCGATTTCATTACAGTAGATGGTGGCGAAGGCGGCACCGGTGCAGCACCTCCCGAATTCTCTAATTCTGTAGGCATGCCTTTGCTGGATGCTCTTGCTTTTGTAGACAATGCCCTCCGCGGTTTTGGTATTCGCAATGAAATGAAATTAATCGCCTCCGGAAAAATCTTGAGCGGCTTCCACATGGTGCGCGCCATGGCTCTCGGTGCAGATACGTGCAATACCGCCCGCGCCATGATGATGGCGTTGGGCTGCATACAGGCTCTGGAGTGCAACAAGAATACCTGCCCTACCGGTGTGGCCACCCAAGACCCGTACTACATGAACGGGTTGGTGGTCGAAGACAAAAAAGGTCGAGTGGCCAACTACCATAAAAATACGGTTGAAGGCTTTGTGGAGCTGATTGGTGCAGCTGGCATCGACCATCCTGACAAAATCAACCGTACCCACGTGTACCGCAGGGTGTTTATGAACATGGTGAAAACATATGAGGAGATCTACCCGACTATTCCGGAAGGGTGCCTGCTGGTAGGTGGCGATACACCGTTCGACTACGAGGACTATATGAAGAAAGCGAGTGCAGAAAGTTTTGAAGTAGTCTAATTGCTTGAGAGCATTTTGGCGGAAGTTGACACATCGCCCAGTGTTAACAAAAATCAACAACTTCAATCTCCATCAAAAAACAAAAAGGGACTGTCTTTTCAGACAGTCCCTTTCGCTTTATGTAAAGAAATTAAAAGTTATTGATACCCTTCGTTTTGTACGAGCTTCTTGTTCACTTCAATCTCTCTCAATGGAATAGGTAGTATCAACTTAGGACTATTCCAAGCCGGACCATTAGGCGCGGTAGCACTACTACCTAATGTTACACCTTGTGTCCTTTTGATATCATGCAAACGGTGTCCTTCGAAGGCAAGCTCTAAGCTGCGCTCCAGCAAGATCGCGGCTAAGTCAACTACGGCTAGATTCGCAAGACCTACACGATTTCTCACACGGTTGATATCGTTCAGAGGAGTATCTCCTGTGGTAGAGCCAAGTCTGAAGTTCGCCTCTGCCCTGGTCAAATACATCTCTGACAAGCGAATCACAGGCACGTGACCAAAACGATCCAAATGCTTTCTGCTAAGCCTTCTGCTTGTTACCTGGAAATAACCTCTGCGCACATCTGCCGTTTCATGTAGATTGACAAATGCAGTTTGAACATCACAATCACCTCTGCCTGCCGTTCCTGGTATGGAGGAAATAGTTGCACCATAGTACGTGTTCAGTCCGTTTGTTCCGTCCTGCTGTGTCATGCGCATGTAGAAGACGTACTCCTTTGGGGCTACGCCTCCAAAATTGATAAAATTGAACCATAGGTCATTAAAGGCAGGCGCCAATGTATAGACCCCTGATTGAATAACCTGATTAGATGCATCCAGAGCAGCAGCAAAGTCACCCTGCATTAATGCAATCCGAGACAATTGTGCTAATGCGGCCCACTTTGAAGCGTAATGCAAATTTGAACTGGGCAATAAAGTGGAGGCGAGGGTAAGGTCAGCCTTTGCTTGGGCATACACAGCAGCTACAGTAGCACGAGCCGGAAGGTTAGCATCTGTCAGTTTATTCTCCTCAAACGGTGTTGAAGTAAGAACTAATGGGACTGCCAGATTCTGGTTAGGATCTCCATCTTGCCAGTTTCTACCATACAAGCGCGCCAATTCAAAATATAACGAACCTCGTATAAACAAAGCTTCTCCTTGTACTGTGTTGGTTGGGCGTACCGCACCAACGCTAAGTGACAGGTTCTCTAGTACGAGGTTGGCAATATTAATAGTGCGATATGCATTGGCCCAAATATCGCGCGCCCAGGCATTATCTGTGGTAATCACCGAGGAAGTAGAGGTATTTGTTATCGAGGCTATTTGCACCAGTCCAGCAAAAGTACCCCTGAATCTGAGGTGAGCGCGGTTGGCCCATAAGTCTGACAATAGCATGATATCGCCACCATAGCTGTCAGTATCTTGTAAGCCATCATAAGCTCCTATCAATGTACCTACTAGATCACTTTCTGTCTTGAGTCCCACATCAGAAGCTTGGGATTGAAATGGCTTAATATCCAGGCGATCTGCGCAACCAAAGGGAATACCCAGTAGCGCCAATGCCAGTAAGCTCGTTATAATTATATTCTTTTTCATATTTTTTAAATCATTAATGGTAAGTGAATTTTTTACAGACCGATATTGATTCCAAATAAGATCGTACGCGGCTGTGGAGGAGTGTAAAAGTCATTCCCCTTAGCAATATTTGAATCAAAGCTATCTGCATTTACTTCAGGATCCCACAGTGGGTAGCTCGTAAACAAAGCAAGGTTTTGGCCCGTAACATAAATCCGGACACGGTCAAGCTTCACTCTGTTCAACAGGCTTTTGGGAAGTGTATAACCCAAGCTCACATTGCGAAGGCGTACAAACGACCCATCTACAATAAAACGTGAACTGGCCTGATTCCCATTACCTGCATAATAGCGAGCCTGTGGCACACGGGTGATATCACCCGGCTTTTGCCAGCGAGCCATTTGATCAGCCGTTTGGTTATCTTCATAAATGGCGTTGGCGCTTGAATATTGACCCAAACCATAAATACTGATATCGTTTCCTAAAACAGCGCTAAACAACACTGAAAGATCAATACCCTTGTAAGAGAACGAGTTAGTAAGACCCATCACGTAATCCGGATTTGGATCTCCAACTACTGTGCGTGCCGCCTGGCTGTAATTAGCATTATTTACAGTCGATCGATCGATGGTTCCATCTGGGTTCGCAGTGTTTTTGTAAAACAAAGCATCGCCATTGGCAGGATCTACCCCCGCATACTCAGGTGCGTAAAATACCCCTATGTTCTGACCTTCTTGGACTCGGTTGGGCAACGCTGCCAGACCACCTGTAATGATCTGACCGTTAATGTTAAGCACTTTACCGCGGTTGGCAGCAATATTGAAAGATGTATTCCATTTGAACGCACCCACTGTATTTTGGCTATTCAACACCAACTCAAAACCTGTATTCTCCAAGGAACCTAAGTTTCTTACCACGCTGTTAAACCCAGTCGTTGAAGACAAATTGACATTTAACAACAGATCTTCAGATCTACGGTTGTAATAATCAATCTCACCCGTTAAACGATTATTAAAGAAACCAAAGTCAATACCAATATCGAATTGCTTGTTGGTTTCCCATCTCAAGTTAGGGTTACCAATTTGGCTAGGACGTTGTCCACCGATACCCACATAACTTGCATCACCTGTATACAAGCCCAATTGAGGGAAATTACCAATTTCTGAATTACCTACAATTCCGTAGCTACCTCTCAGTTTCAAAAAGCTAATAACCTCAATACCTTTCAAGAAGCCTTCCTCCGATAAAATCCACCCTGCAGAAACAGCTGGGAAGAAACCATATCTATTGTTTGCTCCAAAACGAGAAGATCCATCAATACGACCACTCAATGTCAACAAATACTTGTCGGCAAACTTATAGTTGGCACGGGCAAAGTAGGACAAAAACCGAAACTGTGTTTCAGTAGAACTACCACCGGAAATCGTGGCCGCACTGGCTATTTTTTGATATGAGTCAGATGGGAAATCTAGTCCTTCTGTAAAATTGGTCCGCGTACTCGATTGCTGGTACTGCATACCCACCGTAGCACTCAAATCGCTCTTACCAAATTTCTTTGTGTAGTTAAAGTAGTTGTTGGTGTTGTAGTTCATAATAAACGTACTCCGGTTGGTACCTAAGCCCCTTGTTGCTCTGGTTTGGTTACGTCTGGTCTGGCTTTGGAAGTAGCCTTCTTCTGTCTGGCTCAAAACATCAAATCCAAACTCAGTCTGGAATATCAAGCCAGGCAACAATTTTGCAGTAGCATAGCTGCTGCTGAAATTACGGAATGACTCTTGTGCAAATCTCGAATAGTCAACTGTAATCTGTGGATTGTAGTAAATCGGAATTTGAAGATCTCCAGGAGGTGTACCGGCAGGAAGGCCTGCACCCGGCTGACCGACCGGAATCACGTTGGGTGTCAGCGGAGGAAGTGCAACGCTCTGCAACGGATTAGAAAAGGCATTATCATCAGGCAACCTTCTGTTATAGGTGCGTGCAAAGTTCATATTCATCCCGATGGTCAACCAGTCTGTGACTTTTTGATCCAGATTCAAACGGCCGGTCATACGCTCCAATTCGTTTCCGATAATGATACCTCCTTGCTTCAAGTACTGACCTGATGCAAAGAATTTAGTGTTTTCATTTCCACCACTGAATTGAATATCGGCTTGATTATAGGCTCCTTTTTGGAATACTACATCTTGCCACTCGTACGTCTTCGTTTTGTTAGCGGCCCACTGGCCATAACTATTATAGTCGAAAAATCCATTTAAGAACTCTGTGTCGCTTCCCGGGTCATTAGTAGGTATTCCGTTGGCATCATCCAAATACTTGGCGCCTTCAAAAAGGAGAGTTGCATATTGTTCTGAGTTAGCAAAAGCAACCCTACGTGAAGATTCAGAATACCCGGTCTGATAGTTGAAAGTAACCTGTGTTTTTCCGGATTTTCCTTTTTTGGTAGTGATCAATACCACACCATTAGCAGCCCTGGAACCATAAATTGCACCTGCAGCTGCATCTTTCAAAATCTCCATAGACTCAATATCATTTGGATTTAAGTCAACGAGAGGATTCGTTGCGCCACCAAAATTGCTTTGGCTTCCGGTTGTAATGGGCACACCATCGACCACGTAAAGCGGTTCGTTGCTGGCACTAATCGATGAGTTACCTCGAACGCGTACGCTAACGGCTTGACCCAACTTACCAGACTGGCTGTTTACATAAACTCCAGCTGCATTTCCTTGAAGGATCGCATCGATAGTAGGAAGCGGTACAAACGCAATGTCTTTTGCTTTTACAGACGCGATGTTACCTGTAAGATCAGGACCGAAAGTGAGTACTTACCATCGGCATCCGTAACAGATCCAGTGGTCGTTCCTTTCACAACAACATTCACACCAGGTAAGGCCGATCCATCATCTGCAGAGAGACCCTACCCGTAATCACTCGTTCCTGTGCCCAAGCGCTGAGCACAAAAACGAATGAGAAGCACAACAGTAAAAACTTCTTCATAGGTTTTGGTTTAGGTTAATAAATTAAGACCCCCAAATTAAGGGATATTTACATATTAACGAATACCTCTTCCTGATATGTGCAATATTTATTTCGACTAGTAAACGTTAGGCAACTTTTTATTTGGTTTAAACGAAAAAATAAAGGTTTATAACTTGGTGAACGAAAACAGAAAACAAAAAAAGCTCCCCGGTTTTTACCGAGGAGCTTCTATTTATGGTAGTAGGAAAACTACGCTTCAGCTACGACTGAAACAAAAGACTTATTTTCTTTTCCTTTTTTAAAAACCACAGTGCCTGGAACCAACGCGAAAAGTGTATGATCTTTTCCCATGCCCACATTTCTACCCGGGTGATGCTTTGTGCCGCGCTGGCGAACGATAATGTTGCCGCCAATTACTTTTTGGCCACCAAAAGCTTTTATACCTAAGCGTTTGCTTTCCGACTCGCGGCCGTTCTTTACTTTACCTTCCCCTTTTTTATGTGCCATAACTTAAATCAATTTGAAAATTTGAAAATTCTATAATTTGAAAATTGAATGACTCTTTAACCTGAAGACCTCATTTTCAAATCTTCAAATTATCAAATCGGTTAATTTATCCTATTGCTTCAATTTGAACCTTGGTGAACTGTTCACGATGTCCGTTTCTTTTAGCGTATCCTTTTCTACGCTTCTTTTTGAATACGATCACCTTATCACCTTTTACATGCTCCAATATCTTACCAGATACCTTCACTCCTTTTACAGTAGGGGCGCCAACTTCTATTGAACCACCATTATCAGTCAGAAGGACTTTGTCGAACGACACGGCTGTGCCAGCTTCTCCTTCCATCTTAGGTGCATAGATATATTGGTCTTTAGCCACTTTGAACTGCTTTCCTGCGATGTCTACAATTGCGTACATGCTTGTTGTTTTTAAAAATGGATCGCAAAGATAACGCTAGTTGCTCGAAAAACAAGCGATCTTGCTAAAATACCCAAATCCTGATCAAAAATGGGCTTTTAGCCCAAATAATTCTCTCACTTAATACCTAATTTCATTCGATTGTACAACAATTTCCACACTATTAAATTTTTAACTTTTTTTTATTTAACACTTCACTTTGGGCGCATGTGTTAAGTGAGTGATAATGAATTCTTTTATAAAAGTGTTGCTTTTGTTTTTCAAAGAAACACACTCTTTCTGTGCTTCCCGCTCTTTTGAATTCTCTTATGCATTTTAGTTATTTGTCGATGCGGCTCTCAAAAGTTCTGTGAAGAAAATATTTGTTTGTCGCTGGCAAAAAATAAACTTGAAAACCTAGAAGACATCGAAAACTTTTTATGGTCAACAATGTCTTTTTAACCTATACTCTAACCACCTTACCTAAATGACCCAACCTTTACGCGAAGAACCTATCTTAAAGGAGAACAAAGAT
>JABFSY010000446.1 GCA_013140395.1 Cyclobacteriaceae bacterium | reverse complement strand
ATTATTTGCTGATACAGATGCGCAAAAAGCGGAGCTGTGGAAAATCAGAAAGAATATTTCTCCTGCAGTGAATTGGTATACCCTGACCAAATCGGATGATGTGGTGGTGCCGCGCGGTAATTTACCGAAGCTCATCAACGGTATTAAAGAAATTGGTAAGCGTTATAATTTTAATACCGTTTGTTTTGGTCATTTAGGCGATGGCAACTTGCACGTAAATATTTTGAAAGAAGGATTGAGTGAAGAATATTGGAATACCAAGGTCAATGAAGGCATCGGAGAAATTTTCAAACTCACTGTAAGTTTAGGTGGAACTCTGTCGGGAGAACACGGGATAGGTATTGCAAAACGTCCTTACATGTCGATTGCTATGAGTGAAGTAAACTTGAATCTCATGCGCGGCATTAAAAAAGTATTTGATCCCAATGGAATTTTAAATCCCGGGAAAATTTTCTAGCTCAACTCAATAGACGACAACCAAAATTAATTCACATGAGGATTCAAATTATTCTGATTGCTGGCAGTTTTCTTTTGACGGCATGTGGCCCACAAAAAAAAGAAATCATTGAAGGTAAATCACTTTTTAATGGAAGAAATTTAGACGGTTGGCGATTCTATAAAGACAAAGAGAACAACAGTTGGGAAGTAGCTGCCGATGGCACACTTCACTGCAAGCCGTTTGACGGAAATGAAAAACGTGCCAACCTGATTACTACTGAACAATATGAAAATTTTGAACTGTATTGGGAGTGGAAAATCTCTGCGCAAGGAAACAGCGGTATTATGTTTCGGGTTACTGAGGAATTTGATGAACCGTATTTAAGTGGCCCAGAGTATCAACTGCTAGATGATGTTGGCTATCCCGGCAAAATCGAAGACTGGCAAAAAACGGCAGCTGACTATGGAATGTACACCGCACCGAACGCCAAACCTAAATCGGTAGGCGAATGGAATGCATCGAAAATCATTGTCAACGGAAATCACGTAGAGTATTGGTTAAACGATTCCAGAACAGTGGAATACGAACTAGGCTCAGCAGATTGGCAAAAACGAAAAGCAGCTAGTAAGTGGAACGATGCTGTCGGTTACGGTGCTGCCAAAAAAGGACATATCTGTTTACAAGACCACGGTGGCGAAGTGTGGTTTAGAAATGTTCGAATCAAAGTCCTATAGCATACTACCCTGTTCTTTTTTGTTTCAGATCATTTATTGCTAACTTCAACACACTAAATTTTTAATCAGATGAGAGCTATTAGAATGACATTCTTCTTTTTACTATTCGCCACAGCATCTTTCTCTCAGGAATTGAAAGTGGCTTATGAACAGTTTACACTACCCAATGGATTAAATGTCATTTTGCATCAAGATGCAACGGTGCCTAGAATTAGCGTGAATGTATGGTATCACGTAGGTTCTGGTAGCGAAAAGACGGGCCGCACGGGCTTTGCACATTTGTTCGAACATATTTTGTTCGAAGGCTCTCAGAACGTGCCCGAAGGAAAATTTGATGAATGGCTCGAGGCTGCTGGTGCCAGCAATAATGGGTCAACGACTGAAGACAGAACCAATTACTATGAAGATCTTCCGAGCAATGCATTAGACCTGGCATTGTTTCTAGAATCAGACCGAATGGGATTTCTAAAGCAATCGTTGACAAGCAAAACCGTGGATGGTCAGCGTGATGTGGTAAAAAATGAACGAAGACAGTCCTATGAAAACAGGCCGTACGGAAAAGCGGGGCTTGAACTTCCCGCCTTGCTTTACCCGAAAGGCCACCCCTACTCATGGCCTGTCATAGGATCAATGGAAGATTTGACGGCTGCCAGTTTACAGGATGTGGTCGACTTTTTTACACAATATTATTCACCTGCCAATGCGTCTCTTTGTATCGCAGGCGATATAGATTTAGCTGAGGCGCGCAAATCCGTTGAAAAATGGTTTAGTGACGTACCTGCGTCTCTCCCAAAGGAAGTGGTGACAGCGCATACACCGCTACTCACAACAGAAAAACGCGTGGTGATGGAGGATATGGTTCAACTTCCACGCTTACAATTGGTTTGGTTAACACCGCCCTGCTTTCAACCCGGCAATGCAGAAATGGATCTACTTGCTAGTCTTTTGGCAGGCGGTAAAAATTCGCGCTTGTATAAGAAGCTAGTATACGATCTTCAGATTGCTCAAAACGTTTCGTCCTATCAGGGTTCGTCAAAGTTGTCGAGTGAGTTTTACATCACCGTAACTGCCAGGCCCAACGTAACACTGACGCAATTGGAAAAAGTGGTAGAGGAAGAAATTCAAAAAATAAAACTAGAAGCACCTTCGAACCGTGAGGTGGAACGTATTAAAAATCAATTTGAATCGGGCTTTATTGCTCAGGTAGAAAGTGCCGGTGGATTTAGCGGGAAAGCCAATCAATTAAACTACTATTACTATTATACTGGAAACCCCGACTACTTTAACGAAGATCTGCAACGATACAAAGCTATTGGCGCGACAGATCTTTCGGCCGCGGCCCGGAAATACCTTGGAACAGACGCTCGTGTTGTCATGAGCATCGTTCCCGAAGGCAAAAAAGAACTAGCGGCCATCAAAAACTAAATCAGCCATGAAAAAAATATCCACCTTCTTCCTTTTCTTGTTGACGCTACAGATCGGCTATACCCAAGCACCTGATCGAAGTACACCGCCACCACTTGGAAAAGTTAAGCCCTTGCAACTTCCTGTTCTTCAAAGATTCACACTGTCTAATGGTCTTTCGGTTTTGTTAATGGAAAAACACAATGTCCCGTTGGTACAAGTCAACTTGTTGATACAAACGGGCTCTTTTGACGACCCCCTTGGCAAAGAAGGAATTACCAGCTTTGCCATGGATCTGCTAGATGAAGGAGCGGGTACCTATGACGCCCTCCAGCTAGCCGATGAAATAGAATTTTTGGGTGCCGAAATAAGAACAATGAGTCGCTCATTCTATTCAGAAGTTAACTGCGCTGCCCCTGTTTCAAAATTAGACGCGGTGTTGGCGCTTATGAGCACCATCGCGTTGAAACCCAATTTTTCTGCTGCTGAGATTGAACGCATACAAAAGCTACGTTTAAATGGTCTTCTTCAAAACTATGACGATCCGAACACTATTGCGACAAGAGCCTTTAATAAGTATATGTTTACTGAAGCAAGTCCTTACGGTCGGTTTGCCAATGAAAACTCAATACGATCCTATAGCCGAGAAGAATTGGTGGCTTTTCACAAATTGCATTTTACCACGGGCAACAGCAAACTAATTGTTGTTGGCGATGTAACACAAGGTAGTATTCAACCTATATTAGAAAAGTATTTCGCCTCGCTGGGCTCAAGTGCGTTGATAAAGAAAACAAGGCCTACTCCTTCCCAAGTAAAGGGACGTCCTATCTATGTTGTAGATAAACCTGGAGCCGCACAATCAGTGATTCGAATTGGAAGACTGGGGCCTGAAAGATCAAATGTAGACTACTACGCACTAAATGCACTCAACACAATTTTAGGTGGCTCATTTACGTCAAGACTAAACAACAACCTTCGCGAGCAACATGGTTATGCTTATGGTGCAGGCTCGTCTTTTAGTTTTTGGAATGTGCCTAGCCCATTCATTGCCAGTTCGTCCGTACAGACTGACGTAACGGGTCCTGCGCTTGGGGAGTTCTTCAATGAATTCAAAAAAATACGAATGCCGATTCCAAGTGAAGAAGTAAATAGAGGCAAAAGCTACAATGCACTAGGTTATGCCGGAGATTTTGAAACAAACGCAAATTTGGCCGATGCGCTTGGTGATCTTTTTCTAAACCAACTGCCAGACAATTATTTCAACTCCTACATCGAAAAGGTGCTTGTTGTTTCAAAAAAAGAACTTGAATCATCGGCAAAGAAATATATTCTGCCCGACAATATGCTTGTAGTGATAGTGGGTGATCGTTCCAAGATTGAAGCTGGAATAAAAAAGTTGAATTTAGGAACGATCAATTTTGTTTTGGTAGAAGATGTGCTTGGTAAGAAGCCCAAGTTGTAAACATCACCTTGACAAGTAGATCACCTATTCTCAAAGTTGTGCAAACCAATACTTGGTACATGCACACCAACCTTTCATTTTGATTACTGTATGTGTGGCATAACAGGCATTCTTGCTTTCAATCTAGTCGGCAAATTCAATCTTATCAACGTAACGGCTGCCACAGCCGCATTAAGTAAAAGAGGGCCTGATCACCAGGGTATTTATACCGACCAGTTTGTTGGACTAGGGCATCGAAGGCTTTCTATCATTGACACGAGTGCCGCAGCTCATCAACCCTTGTGGGATGAAGAACAACGATACGCCATTGTCTTCAATGGAGAGATCTTTAACTTTCAAGAACTAAAAAAAGAACTTGAGTCCAAAGGAGTAACATTTACAACACATTCGGACACGGAAGTTTTATTGAAGTTATTCATCCTTGAAAAGGAAAAATGTCTTAACAAACTGAATGGGTTCTTTGCATTTTGTATCTATGATAAACAAGAACAAACCCTATTCATAGCGCGTGATCGTTATGGCATCAAGCCATTGCTGTACCTGTTTGACGAAGACAAATTCCTCTTCGCTTCAGAAATGAAATCAATTCTGGCGTATGGGATTGAAAAGACATTGGATTATTCTTCCTTGAATACCTATCTCCAACTGAACTATATTCCCGCTCCGGATACCATTTTTACAAATGTCAAAAAACTAATGCCGGGGCATTACGCAACTATCAGCAAAAAGCAATTCACTATTAGTTATTACTACAAAATCCCTTACGAAAGAAATTCGCTTAGCTACAATTCTTACGATGACGCGAAGAAAAATCTTCAATCGTTGTTGGAGGCATCCGTGCAGCGAAGATTGATTGCTGACGTACCGTTGGGCGCCTTTCTAAGTGGAGGGATTGATTCATCGGTGATCGTTGGTTTGGCGAGCAAACACAAACCTGATCTGCACACCTTCTCTATCGGGTTTCGTGACGAAGCCTTTTTTGATGAAACCGAGTATGCCCGTCTGGTGGCCAAGCATTTCAACACCGAACACACCGTTTTCTCATTAACAAATGACGATTTATATCGCCATGTGCATTCCATATTAGATTATATCGATGAGCCCTTCGCTGATTCGTCTGCCATTGCGGTTTATATTCTAAGTCAGGAAACACGTAAGCATGCTACCGTTGCTCTATCGGGTGATGGAGCCGATGAACTACTGGCCGGCTACAATAAGCATGAAGCGTTTCTAAAGTCATTTCAACCAGGCCTAAAAGAAAGTGCAGCCAAGAATCTTTTGCCACTTTGGAACGCTATTCCTTCCTCGCGTAATAATCCTATCTCCAATAAAATTCGCCAACTAAAGCGATTTGGTGAGGGAATGAAGTTTTCACCCCAAGAACGTTATTGGCATTGGGCTCGGTTTGCCAATGAAAACGAAGTTCACTCATTGCTCAGCAGCGCAAGCAAGGAAAAACTTCAAAGCGAGGTATATAACGGTCGCAAGTCCGAAATCCTGAAAACAATTCCCTCAGATTCCAGCATCAATGATGTTCTACTAACGGACATGAACTTGGTCTTGCCCAATGATATGCTCAACAAAGTTGATTTAATGAGCATGGCCAATGGTTTAGAGGTGCGCGTTCCCTTTCTGGATTACGAAGTGGTTAATTTTATTTTCTCTCTACCCGGAGATTATAAAATTAACTCGAAAATTCGAAAACGGATTTTGCAAGATGCGTTCAAAGAGCTATTGCCGCCTCAACTTTATAATAGACCCAAAAAAGGGTTTGAAGTCCCTCTACTCAAATGGTTTAGAAACGAAATGAAATCATTGATAGTCGATGATTTGCTTTCTAAAAAACTCATTCAAGAACAAGACATTTTTGAGTATACCGAAATCGAAAAATTGAAAAAGCAACTATTTTCATCAAACCCCGGAGACATTCATGCACGGATCTGGGGGCTCGTGGTATTTCAATGGTGGTGGAAGAAACATATCAAAGTCTGAATGTTGAATATTGAATCACCTAAGTGAATCAATATACAAATCCTCCACTTTCTTACGTGCCCAAGGCGTCTTTCTTAAAAATACCAAACTGGATTTAATGCTCGGATCAAAATTAAAACAGTTGATTTTGATAATGCTGCACAAATCTTCCCACCCATAGAGATCAACCAAATGTTTCAAGATCATCTCTAGTGTTTTCCCATGTAATGGATTGTTCTTTTGTTCTTCCATGTAAGCTATAAATGGTCTACTATTTCAGATAATTTTCCAAACTCTTTAAAATTAGGATGGTCTATAATTTTGTCCACTTTCTCATGTCCCCAGGTAATATGATAAGGAATATGAAAACCATGCCCACCTAACGCCAATACCGGAAGCACGTCTGACTTTAGCGAGTTGCCAATCATCAAAAACTCCTCAGGTTTGATATCTAAATGTTTGATCAATTTTGCATAATCGCCTTCGCCCTTCTCAGACATGATTTCAATGTGGTGAAAAAAATGTTCCAGTTCGGACTTTTTCAATTTCCTTTCCTGATCTAACAAATCTCCTTTGGTGGCAACGACCAATCTATATTTTTCTTTAAGCAGACGCAGCACCTCATCTACACTATCCATTTTTTCAATAGGCTTATCCAACATTTCCCTGCCGAGTTGAATAATCCGCTCGACCACACTTACCTGAATTGTTTTATCAGAAATACGAATAGCTGTCTCGATCATCGACAAAATGAATGACTTAATTCCATACCCGTACAACGAAACATTTTTCATTTCTGTCTGCAATAATTCACGTTCTATCGTATGTTGCGGTAGGTATTCTTCCAACATCTCGCAAAACTTATGTTCTACTTCTTGAAAATAGTGCTCATTATGCCACAAAGTGTCATCTGCATCGAAAGCAATTACTTTTATTCTTGTTAGACTCATATAATAAGGTACTATATCCAGGCTTATTGGTCAGATCCAAATAGGTTGCAAATCAAAACATAGCGCTAAACCGATTATTAGGGAAGAAAGCTAGGCAATTCTACCATTCATCACAATCTAGTAAGGGAAGTGCTCCTCAAAATAAACTAGGCACAGGGTTTTTTGTTTACTTGCCAGTTGAATAGTTAACCATTAAATAAAAATAATGAAAAAGTTATTTACCCTCTTCCTCGGACTACTAATATGCCTATCTCCGGCCTTTTCACAAAAGAAAAAGAAAGATACTAAAGCGACACCCGCACCTACGGCCGCTGTCAAATCCGATACCACCAAGAAAAAGGGAGGAATTCAGCCCTATAAGCAATTGATCACTTCAAAAGCTAAAACCAAAAGAGGGCTTTTCACCACCCATAAAATCAACGAAGACTATTATTTTGAAATTGCCGACTCCATTCTTGGCAGAGAGTTTTTGGCTGTAACGCGCATTTCAAAAGCACCCACTGGAGGAGGCTACGGTGGTGAAGAAGAAAATCGTCAGGTACTAAGATGGGAAAGAGGACCTAACAACAAATTGTTTTTAAGGGCTGCACTATATATCAATACGAGCCCGGATAGCACCAAGCCCATTCAACAAGCTGTGCGCAATTCTAACTTAGAGCCCATTGCAGCTGCATTTGATATCAAATCCGTCCGCAAAGACACTTCTTTAGTTATTAATGTCACTGACTTTTTCAAAGGAGATAACCAACTCATTGCTTTGGATCCTTCTACGAAAAGGCAATTCAATTTGACCACCCTTCAGGCAGATCGTTCTTACATCCAAAGCATCAAGTCATTCCCTATCAATACTGAGATCAAGATGGTAAAAACGTACACTTCAGTTACGCCACCTCCTTCGGTGACACCAAGTCCATTCCCTACAACAGTACTTCCTGCTGGCTCCAATGCAGGAGTAGTCACCATGGAAATCAACTCGTCTATGATTCTTTTGCCTAAGATTCCGGCTCGTAAACGACTATTCGATAATCGCATAGGATTCTTTGCAACCGGATATACCGTATACGGAGAACAATCGCAGCGA
>JABFSY010000168.1 GCA_013140395.1 Cyclobacteriaceae bacterium | reverse complement strand
ATTCAAGACTTGTGAGTGACATACGGTATGGCGTCTGATAGAAATTGGAAACTAACTACTTTCCTTTTCATCATACTATATCCTGTAATCTTATATATAATTGCTCGCGTCATGTTCCCCGTTCGTTGGGCAGGTAAGCCATTCGACTTGAAGGAATTCTACTATAGCAATTACAAAAAAATTTATTTTTTTATGATGTTGCTGCCCGTTCATTCCTTCATAGACAATCATTATATTAATGGATATTCATTGCGGGATCAACTCTTGCAAATTGTTCTATTTCCTATTCTTTTATTTATCGTTTTGTTGAATAGAAAAGACGAGTGGATCCATAAAATCGTAGTTCTACTGCTTCTGACCATAATGACTTTAACATTCTTTGTAGCGATGAATGTGAATTACTTATAATTGGCCAATAAAAAAGAGGTCACCATCCTGCGCCCATTATTGGCATATTTTATTTAGAAATGCCTCATGTGCATCGTCATGTTATCCATCCCATCTTTCATACGAGTCATTGAACCGCTCCACTGTAATTGAAGCAATAGTAAATTTCGAAGATCGCGGTCGCTGTTTCGAACAATTGTATTGAAGACAATACCAACCTCTATATTACCCTTTTTGACCTTTCTCCCAATCCCTATATAGGTAATGTTCTCTGATAAAAACGCATTTCTTGGTCCAGAAGGAATAGCGAAAATTTCGTTCGATAAATTGATAAAATGAGATGAACCGAAGTCACGAGTCAATCCTAATTGATATCGACAGCGTGTGCCAAATTGATAGTACAGGTGACTTTTGTCCTGAATGAATCGTTCCTCAGCTCGAAAACGTTGATAAAAATGGTTTTTTTTTAAGCTTACAACCCAAATTAATTGCTGTCCAGGCCGGTGTTCATTCGTATAGTTTTCTTGAAATGGAGCATTTCGTTGGAACCCATAAAAGCCACTGATCATGATATTAGATCTCAACTTAAAGGAAGCTTGCAATTGAAAATATACTTCTAAAAAATTAGCTGGGAATAACACCCCTCCGATAGTTTGCTCCGTTATTGATATCTTAGTGACGCCAAGTACGTTTATGCTTAATTTAGTTGTAACAATGGTGTGCGACACAACTGGAAGTAAACCTAATTGATTTAGATTTTGACTCTTTAAGCCCAGAGGAATGATTAAAAAGCAAAAAAAAACCTGCTTATCATAAATTTATTTTTCACTGGCTAGAAAATGCCTTCTTTTAGCTGTTCTATTGGAATAGCTGGCTCTAAATAGGCTTTCCGAATTTACGTTTCATTTTTCAAAAATACCGACAACGTGCCCGTCAGGGTCACGGACATAAAAGCCACGCTGGTATAGATAATTATTTTCAGCAATCTTCACTATGCCCATTGATACAAACTCTATTTTCTTTGATTTTAACTTTTCATACAACGCATCCAACTGGTTTGTTACCATGATTGTTTCGTAGTGAATTAAATCATCCGCACGCTCTTCTTTGGGGTAAGGCTTTCCGTTTTTCGGATTTAGGTATTCTAAGAATTCAACACCAAGGCCTTCTTCCGCTTTGTTGCCAGAGATGTGAAGACTAGCACCCTGCACATTGTTTAAATGCTCCTGTTCCAAGCCGAAATTGAAACTATCGCCTTGATATTTTACGCCAAGCAAATCGCCATAAAAAATTTTGCTTGCGGCTGTTTTGCTCACACCAATCGCTGTATGATCAATCCCTAAAAATATTTTGTCCGTTTTTTGTTGCCATTTTGGATTTCCTTTTCCTGGTGGGAAATAGATCAACTCTAAATTATGGCCGGCTGGATCGCGAAAGTAAAATGCTTTCACACCCTCTGCTGCCGGAATTGTTTTGGGTAACGTCTGCGGTGCTGTGGATACTTGCACCACATTGAACTTGCGCAATCGGGCGTAGGCGGAATCCATATTGCTGACTACAATGGCAATATGTTGAAACCATAAATCATTGCTGTGTGAGTCTTCAGGAATAGATCTTCCCCCGGCCGTTAAGTAATCGGTCAGTTCAATTTCTTCGCTGCCCAGGCGCAGCCTTACCTTTTTGTAGCGGACTCCGAACACACCCTTGAGTTGTTCGTATTCTGATCCCGCCACTTCAACTTCCGAAACTTTTTCGAATGGCAATACCTTCGTGAAAAAATCCATCGCTCGGTTGATATCCAACACTGTGATGCCTACGGCATCTACTCGTTTAACGATTTGTGCATTCGTAGTAAAAAAGACTAGGCATGAGATGGTAACCAGGAGGTAGAATACTCTTTTCACTTTTTTAAGATTTAATTTCTGAATGCTTTAGTTCTCTTTCTAAAAAATAATTGAGCAACGTACGCAGCGCAGCAATGGCTGCGAGCTTCCCTATGTCATCCCAATTAGGTGCTACTGCCGTTCTCAGGATATCCGCAGCCAATAAGAACTCCAGCGCAAGGGCCAGTGATTTTCCAAGGCTCAGCCGGATCTCCATTTTGTCAATAGTGGAATGCAAAACAGAGCTTCGGATGTACAAAACAAAAGCGCGCACAATAGCATGGGCTATTACAATGGCTGCGATGCCTTCCACCACGCTGCCCAACGACAGCGTAATGAGCTTTACTAATTCTTCCAATTGCATCATAATCGAAATAAGATTCCTGTGGTAATGTCAACCTTGTTTAGCTGTGATACCCATTTAGATTCAAAAAACAAACTGGCTTTGCCAATTTCCCATTCTAACCCAGTTCCAAGGTTGAGAGCAGTGGTTAATGTAGTAACGGGTTCTTGCCCGTCTGGGTGGTTAGTGATATTTGACCAATTGATACCAACAAGCGGATAGACAGCAATTTTTTTGTTGAGATCAAAAAGATATTGGCCATTGAAATTGTATTCCAATTCTTTTCGAATCAAATCCTTGCCATTCTCCTTTATTTCATGATTTAGCAGTGCAGAGAAATCTGGACCGATATGGAGATTGCCAATGACTCGATAAGTAACGTTTAGATTAAGCCCTGGGCTATTAATGTAGCTGCAATAGGTGATACCAGTTCCCAAAAGCCACCGCGACTTCTCTTCTTGCGCCTTTGCAAGAGAAATAAAAATACAAAAGAAGATAATCAATAAAGACTCTTTCATTACGCCTTACTTCATCCGTTCCATTAAATGTGTTCCAACTCTTAATGCATTGGCCATGATGGTGAGCGATGGATTGAATGCCCCTGACGAAACAAAGAAGCTGGCATCTACAGCATAAAGGTTATCTACATCATGTGCTTTGCAATTAACATCCAGTACAGAGGTTTTTGGATCAATGCCAAATTTAAGCGTACCCATCTGGTGAGAAACACCTGAAACACCCAAGTCGTAGCCTAACCGCACGGCATTGCCAAAGAGCGAATCCTTCTCTGCTAATTTGTCTAATATCTGATACAATTTTTGCTTCAAGCGGTTATAGGCTTCTCGGTTATTCACTGTGTAATCCGTTTTGATGGAACCATCTGCTCTAAGAGAAACTTGATTATTATAATCGGGCAAATCTTCAGAGGTAATCCAGAAGTCAATTGAATGAGTAGAAAGCTCATCAAATGATTTTCCTGGAAAATGGTCTTGGGCCAAACCAAGCACCGTATCCGGATCGTTCTTGCCCATCAATTGAATTGTGCCCAGTGGAAGGGTAGAATCTTCTGCCTCATTATAAAAATCACTTAGCGAAAATGATTTTTGAAATTGAGAAGTATTTAATTTTTGTGAAAAGTTAATAACGCATCCGTTTTGGTGAAGCATGTAGTTTCTTCCCACCAAACCAGAACTGTTGGCGAGGTTGTCTGAGCGAAGTAAAATGGCGGCCGAATTCACTGCCCCTGCCGCCAACACAACGATGTCGCCTTCGAATGAAATCTTTTCCTTATCATGTGTTACTTGCACCACAGAAATTCTTTTGCCTGATTTATCTTTTATCAGTTTGTCAACATGTGCGCGTGTAAGCAACGTAACATTTGGAGATTTTAACGCTTCCTTTAATGCCACCACTTGCGCATCGGCTTTGGCTTCGGTAGGATCTGGAAAACCATCAAAGTTGCTTAAGTGAACGGGGGATGAGCCATCTTGATTATTTTCACCTAAACGCACACCAATTGGGAGTGGAAAGGGCCGGTAACCCAACCCCCGAATACTATCATACAACTCTTGCATGCTAGGTTCATGTTTCAACGGGGGAAATGGGTACTTAGCATTTGCGCGAGGTTCCGTTGGATCGATTCCTCGTTGGCCGTGCACGCTATACAAATTTTCAGCTTCCGTATAATAAGACTCGAACTCATCGTACTGTATTGGCCAGGCTGGTGAGAGCCCCCCGTAATGCTTTGTATTTTTAAAATCACTTTCGCGCAAGCGAAACAGAGCTGCTCCATACATTTTGGTATTGCCTCCCACAGCATAGTGCGCATATGGACTGAATGGCTGATCATCTTTGTCAAACCATTTTTCAGTTGTTCGGTAGCGGCCGTTAGTAAACACCTCCTTTGGATCCCAGTTTTCTTTTTCTTTTGGGATGTAATCTCCCCGTTCAAGGATAAGGATTTTCTTGCCTGATTTAGCGAGTTTATATGCAAGAGTTCCTCCACCCGCTCCAGAGCCAACAATAATAATATCGTATTTTGTATTCATAGTTTGTTCTTTATGCTTTCGGTCCATTTTCTTTGATGAGAGATTTAGCGTAGTCATGTTCGCAGTATCCACAATCAAAAATGCATTTGTAAAAAGTCGAGTGGTGCATCTTTGCACACATAACCGCACCATTCACCCGTTTATAAAATTCAGCAGCGCCTATCATCCCAATGAATGGCGCCAACACATAAATCCAAAACGAAGCGAACTCCATGGCTGGAACTGCAGAGGCCAATGAGCGCGCTGGGTTCATTCCAAAACCTGAAATAGGCCCTGAAACAATCACATAGATCATCACAAAAAAACCTGCAAATAATCCTGTATACTTACTGAGTCTGACTTGGTTGGAGGTCACCAGTACCATCGTCATCATACAAAACGCAATTATTATTTCTACAATGAATGCCGCGACAGCCCCGAGTTTGCCAGGTGCTGTAACCACATAGTTTACAGGTTTACTGGTAAACCCTTCACCCAATGCCCACACCATTAGGTACACGGCCATCAGTCCACCAGCACATTGAAAGAGCGTATAAAAAATTCCGTCTTGCCATTTCATTTTACCAAGGCGAACAAATGTGAAGGAAACCGCTGGGTTCATGTGTGCGCCAGAAAGTTTGCCCATGGGCGAATAAATTATAAGCGTAGCTGTTGTGCCCATTGCCACGCCCATCAATACCAAACGAACAAAATCGCTATGGATGGCTTTATGTATGGTTGATGAAGGATATTCGAGCATGGTTCCAAAAAAAGAAGCCGAAACCATGAACAATCCAAGGCACACCGCTTCCATGCTGTAGATTTTCCAATTTTCTTTGAGCGAATAAATCATTTCACCTTTTTACTAGCCAATAGTACGGAGTTTAAAGAGTTGAGTTTGTCGTATTGGTTACACATTCACCGTTTGTTTGAATAGCTTGTTAACTTTCTACCAGTACATCTACAACATGCTCCAGATCGGTAAGTACGTTCATATAATTAATGTAAGCGTCATAAGGCGTGTTATAATGACTAAAGTATTTATGTACATCCCCATCATTCCAATATTTGGTGCACATATAGTAAAAATGATCGGAGGTTGTCAGTGAAGCCCATCGATGGATGATGCTTTCATCTTCTGTTGCCTTGATTGCAGATTCCAATTTATAGATCCTCTCCATAGCATCATGTTGAAGACTATTGCCAAGCCATGCCGATAAATCTCGTTCCATATCGGCCCACGAACTAAGGTGGTGAACATCATATTCTCCCTTTCCTTCATAATTCTTTATCACTTCACTTGGCGTTTTGAAATCAAAGTCGGGGTGCTTCACTAATTCTTGTGGAAGGTGTGCCAGAAAATCGAATATACCGGTCTCTGGCCATTGATGTTCCCCAAAGGTTTCGTAGTCCATAAAGAGGTTAATTGTGTCACCATTGCCCGCAACACGGTGTACCCAATTGGCAAATTTTGGCGCAGTCAATGGCCACTCGCTCCATTCTCTATTTGAAAACCGAAAAGCGATATCATCTGATAGTTTATAATTTTTTAACAAACATTTAATGTTTGAATTGCCAGGAGGGTGATGAACAAAGTTGGGGGTTCGGTGACCTAATACATGATCTAGCCCTTCGCAAATTATCCCTTTGTAGCCTAGGTCAGATACAAAATTGGCAATCTCATTGTTGTAAATTAATTCCGTATTTCGGAATACAGTGGGCGTTTGATGAAAGTGCTCTTCTATTTTTGCTTTGTGCATATTAATCTGCCGAACGAATTCCTCCTTGGAATATAAATAGCTAAGTGAGTGATAGTATGTTTCCGACAAAAATTCCACACAGCCTGTCTCTGCTAATGCTTGAAATGATCTCAATACATCTGGCCGGTATCTCTCCATTTGCTCAATGACAGTACCGCTCAGCGAATAAGCAATTTTAAAATCGCCTTGATGCCGGTCAATAAGCTGTAACATAGTGTTGTTTGCTGGCAAGTAACACTTTCTAGCTACCCTGTTCAGGATTTCAATATTCTTAGCCTCATCTTCATACTGATGGTCGCTGCCAATCTTAAAGCAATCGTATGGTTTTAGCCGATTTGGCTGGTGTACTTGAAAATAGAAACAGATAGAAGGCATATTATTTTAGTTTTGACGATGAGCGAAATGAATTTGTTGATAAACTTCCATAATTTTTTGGGCGGCATTAGCCCAACTAAGGTTATCCAATTGCTTATTGGCGGCTTCTGATAACTCTTGATTCAAAACTTTGTATCTCAGCAACGCATGAATGTAATTAGCCTGTTTGTCGGTATCCCAAAAATCTGCTTGCAAAGATTCCTTCATCACTTCCGCTGCGCCAGATTGAGAGGATATGACACTCGGCACTTTGTGCTGCGCGGCTTCGAGAGCAGTTAGGCCAAAGGGTTCAGAAACAGATGGCATAAAATAAACATCTGCCATGGACAACAGCTCGTTCACTTTTGCTTTCGAAAGGAATCCTGTGAAAAGAAATTTATTACCAATTTTTTTGTATGCAGATGTCTCGAGCAAATGACTGAATTGATCACCCACTCCAGCAACCACAAATTTTACTTTGGGATAAACACGGGCCACCTTCTCAGCCGTCTCCAACAAAAAATTAGGTCCTTTTTGATGGGTGATGCGCCCCAAGAAAACCACTAACTTATCTCGCAACTTGTGTGAAACCCGTTCGAAGTTGGCAGGGTCAATTCCGTTATGCACCACCGTAATCTTTGCTCTGTCTATTTGATAATGGTTACCAATTTGGTCTTTGGTGTATTCGCTTACGGCAATGATCCGATCCGCTTGTTCAAGGCTGTCTTTTTCCAACCAATAAATTTCATTCCGAGTTGATTCTCCTGACCGGTCTGTTTCTAGTGCATGAACGTGCAAGATCAAGGGTTCTCCAGTTCTTTTTTTGATTTTGATGGCCGCAGGAAACGTTACCCAATCATGTGCGTGTATCACATCGAAATCGCCATCGGCACTCAGCTCTTCACCAACCCGTGCAAAAAGATTTACCTTATGGAGCAGGTTGAATCCGTAGGCATTCTTATCAGTAAAAATAGAATGAATTGATTCAAGTCCATTTTCAATGGAGCTACTCGTTAGCTGCGAAATTTGTTGATTGCGTTCAAGTATCTCGTTTTGATAGTGATACGGACTGAATTGAATGGGTACTTCTACTATTTCTGTGTGCGGAAAAGACAAAGAAAAATTCAACTTTTCGATATCAATTTCTTTAGAGGTTAAGGCATTTAAACCAATAATAGTAACTCTGTCCAACTCACTGGCTTCACCAGCAGATGGAATAATTAACCGAATCTTAGCCTTGTCTTGAAGCGACTTAACAATTCCGTAAGTAGCAATTCCCAGTCCGCCA
>JABFSY010000477.1 GCA_013140395.1 Cyclobacteriaceae bacterium | reverse complement strand
CGATTCATAGTCAGGCGCGTATTGAAGTGCATTGCCTTGAGCCAGGTAAGTGATTACTTTGTTGGCGGTCCGATCAAAAACAACGACATCCTGAAGGCCGTCTTGATTTATATCCATCGTATTTACCTGGGCTGCATTTAGCCCACCTGCCCACATTAAGCCTAGTCCCTTGCCTTCAATTTCACCTTTAATGGTCTGATCTAGTTTGTATGTGAACTGAGCCTGACAAAAGCTGCCAGCTAGCAAAAACAGACTTAACCAATAAAAACGTTTATACATACCTGGTTTAAAACGTGGATCGACCGATGCCTGTTATCTTTGCAGCAAGATAAATTGAATTTTTAGCTTTAGCCCACTGCAATCAATTATGGATATCGCCTCTCTATACCAGCTCTACCTAAAAAGTGGCAAGGTTTCCACTGACACTCGACAAATTGCTCCAGGCTCCCTCTTTTTTGCAATCAAAGGACCGAAATACAACGCGAATGCATTTGCTCAAGAAGCAATTGCCAAGGGAGCAAGTTACGCGGTAGTGGACGAAAAGGAATATGTAATCGGAGAGCAAACCATTTTGGTACAAGATGGACTGACCGCTTTGCAACAATTGGCAATGTATCATCGCGATCAACTAAAAATCCCAGTCATTGGCCTCACCGGGTCGAATGGAAAAACCACCAGCAAGGAATTGTTAAACGCGGTGTTGAGCAAAAAATTTAGAACACTGGCAACGAAGGGGAACCTAAATAATCATATTGGTGTACCGCTTACCATTTTATCCATTGATTCTTCCGTTGAGTTAGCAATTATCGAGATGGGCGCAAATCATGTTGGAGAAATTGCGTTGCTAAGTTCGATTGCTAAGCCCACTCATGGTTTTATCACCAATATTGGCAAGGCGCACATTGGCACGTTTGGCGGCTTTGAAAACATCATTCGCGGAAAGTCAGAGTTGTATCAACATTTGATCACACAGGATGGGGTCGTTTTCATAAACTCTCAAAACCCGATTTTGGCCAATATGGCAAAGCGATTTAAAAACCCGATTTTCTATCCTGCAACGGGCGACTACTTTCATTGTGAGTTACTGGGCGCTGATCCGTTTGTGAAAATCAAAGCTGAAAATGGTGGTATAGTTAACAGTCAATTGGTGGGTAGTTACAATTTTGAGAATATTGCTGTGGCACTTTGCATTGGCAAATTCTTTGAAGTACCTGAGGTAGATGCTCATCAAGCTGTGGCCGAGTATATACCGGGCAACATGCGCTCGCAAAAAATAAACAAAGGAAGCAATACCATCATATTGGATGCCTATAATGCCAACCCGAGTTCCATGCAAGCAGCCATTGAGAGTTTGGCAGCAATAAAAGCAACAAACAAAGTAGCTATCGTAGGTGATATGTTTGAGTTGGAAGACGAGGCTGAATTTGAACACCGAAACCTTGGGCAGTTGTTGAAATCAAAGAATTTCGATACTGTTTATCTGTGTGGAAAACTTTCGCGGTTTGCCAAAGAGGAATTTGCGGAAGCCAACTATTTTGAAACGAAAGATTTACTTATCGAAGAACTGAAGGTGGATCACATTCAAAATGCCACGATACTAATCAAGGCTTCGCGGGGCGTTGGGTTAGAAACGATTTTGGAGTTTATTTGATTGGCACTACTTGGGCGCCATAACCAAATTCATTTTTACATAAATTTCTGTTGCAATTTTAGTGCTAACAATCTCGGGTATCTTAATGTCGTGGTCGGCCAAAACAACCGTAAAACTCGAAACTACTGAAAGAACTCCTTGATCCATTTTTATTTTGGCGGGAATAGTTCTGGGCTGTTTTTTTCCATGGATCGTGAGATATCCATTTGCCTTTACATCGTATTCTCCATCCTTCGAATAATTGATGGTCTCCATAATTTTTCCCGTAAACGTGGCATCATAAAACTTATCACTTTCCATGTATTTCTCGTTGAAATGGTCTTTTTGCAACTTACTATTAAACCCTTCAAACGATTGAACCTTTACCAGGAAAGCAAATTGATTATTGGCCGTATTGATTACGCCCTGTATATTTTTTGATTCAGCCTTTATCAACTCTAGTTTCGCATTAGAAGTGAACTCGATCTCACCTGTTTTTATTGAGAACTTGGTTTGGGCACACATTGACAAATGACCTAACACAAAAAGAAAAAATACGATTGATTTCATAACGTTTTATTGAAGGTAGCGCAAACTAGTTGAGTGTATTTGAACTTTTAAATCGTTAAATTTCGCAGAACAAGGTAGTTAAATATTATGGAGCAGATCTTGAAATTTTTAAAAGCCATCGCCAAAAACAACAATCGCGAATGGTTTGAAAAGAATAAGCCTAAGTACCTGGAAGCGAAGTTGGCTTTTGAAGATTTACTGGAGGCGCTCCACGCAGAGTTGTTAAAGTTTGATGATAGTTTGGCTGGTTTGAACCCACGGAAATTAGGCTTTCGCATTTATCGGGATGTGCGATTCAGCAAAGACAAGAAGCCCTACAAAGTAAACATGGGCGCGGGCTTTTCTCCAAAAGGAAAAATGGAACAAGAGCCCGGATTTTATGTCCATATTCAGCCTAATAATCAGAGTTTTGTAGCGGGGGGTATGTATATGCCAGATGCAGAAAACCTCGCAAAAATCAGGCAAGAGATCGACTACAACCCAGAGTCATTGAAAAAGGTGCTATCTGATAAAAGGTTTGTAAAGATGTTTCCGAATGGCCTTGATGATTTTGATAGCCTAAAAAAAGCACCGAAAGGCTACCCAAAAGACCATCCTCATGTCGATTGGCTCAAACACAAAAGCTTTATTGTCTCGTACTACTTTTCCGACAAAGAAGTGGCCGACAAAAAATTTGTTAAAAAACTGGGTGAGATTTGCAAGACGCTCAAACCATTGAATGATTTTCTTACTTCCGCCATTAGCTAAGTTGAAAATTTGGGGATTAGAATCTTCATCAATAGTGTGGATTCTCCCATTCTCAATTGACTAATTTTCAAATCTTCAAATTATCCCATTTTCAATTTAAATTGGTTTTCTTTGCATTCCGTTTTAGGGCAACTATGCAGGATTTAAGAGTTACCATCATTCAATCTGACCTTCATTGGGAAGATATAGGGGCTAATTTGGCCTCTTTTGAGGAAAAGATATGGCGCATTGGCCAATCCACTGATGTGATCATTTTACCGGAAATGTTTACCACAGGGTTTACCATGAAGGCCAATAAGTTGGCGGAGCACATGAATATGCGCACCTTCAAGTGGATGAAGCAAATGGCAGACCAGACAGGAGCGTTGATATTAGGAAGCTTTATTGCAAACGTTCACGATCGATTTTATAACCGTCTGCTGTGGATGGAGCCGGGCGGCAATTTTAAAACCTATGATAAACGCCACTTGTTCCGCATGGCCGAAGAACAACAGGTATATGCGCAAGGTGAGAGTTTATTGATAGGACACTGGAAAGGCTGGAGGATTTGTCCGCTCATCTGTTATGATCTGCGTTTTCCCGTTTGGAGTCGCAATCGGTGGAATCCTTCGTTGAAGAAGTTATCATATGATTTGATGATTTATGTGGCCAACTGGCCAATGGTTCGATCTACTGCCTGGGAGACTTTACTACGCGCCCGCGCGATCGAGAACCTAAGTTATGCCGTTGGCGTCAATCGAGTAGGTATTGATGGGAACGGTATTGAATACAACGGCCAGTCTTCGATCATCGGCCCCAAGGGAGATTCAATTTTTACCGTGGAAGGCATCGAATCAATTAAAACGTTAGAATTGAGCAGCAATGCACTCCAAGCCTATCGCGATCGATTCCCAGCTTATTTGGATGCTGATGATTTTTCTGTGGAAGCAGAGGCGTTCGAGGAGAGAGATTTTTTACATGGGCTGAGTTAGTTTAAAAATTTGCTGATTTGAAAATTTGAATAGGAACTTCAGGTTACTGCAGCTTTTGCTTCAACTTGTAGCTTTCTCAAATCCTTAAAAAGAGTTATGGTTAAAAAGATTACCCGCGCGCTCATCTCTGTTTACTACAAAGACAATTTAGAACCCATAATCCATTCGCTCGCCAAGAGTAAAGTCGAATTTGTCTCAACAGGAGGTACACAAGAATTCATCGAGAAATTAGGTTACAAGGTGATCCCAGTTGAACAACTGACCGGCTACCCTTCCATTTTTGGTGGTCGAGTAAAAACCCTTCACCCAGCGGTGTTCGGTGGAATCCTTTATCGCAGGGAGGACGCAGGCGATTTAAAGCAAGCGAATGAATACAAAATTGCACCCATCGATTTAGTGATTGTCGACTTGTATCCCTTTGAGGAAACCGTGACCATGGGCGGCAACGAAGATGAGATTGTTGAGAAGATTGATATTGGTGGGATATCGCTCATCCGTGGCGCAGCCAAAAATTTCAATGATGTTTTGATTGTCTCTTCTAGAAATCAATATGCAGAGCTTTTGGAGTTATTGGAGAGAAACAATGTGGCCACTGAGTTAGCAGATCGCAAACGTTTTGCGGCTAAGGCTTTTGACGTAACCTCTCATTATGATTCGGCTATATTCAATTACTTTAATCAGGAGCAACAATTACCCAGTTTTAAGTCCAGTTTTCAAAATGGACAAGTACTGCGCTATGGAGAGAATCCCCATCAAAAAGGCGTCTACTATGGCGAGTTAGAATCGCTGTTTCAGAAATTGAACGGGAAAGAGCTTTCTTACAATAATTTGGTGGACGTAGACGCTGCTGTAAACCTGGTAAGTGAATTTGAAGGACAGACAGCTTTTGTGATCATTAAACATACCAATGCGTGTGGGGTGGCAACGGGTTCATCAGTAAAAGAAGCCTACCTAAAAGCATTTCAGGCGGATACTATTTCTGCTTTTGGCGGAGTGTTGATAACAAATCAATCGATCGACCTGGCAGCTGCCGAAGAGATTAATAAGCTCTTTTTTGAGACTCTTATCGCACCACATTACGATGCGAAAGCGCTCGAATTGTTACGCTCCAAAAAGAATAGGATGCTCTTGCTTCAGAAGATGCCACTCACAGCCACCAAGCAATTCAAAAGCCTGTTAAATGGTGTCATTGAGCAAGACCTGGACTTGAAGACCGATGAACAAAGCGACTTAAAGACCGTGACCAAGGTTAAGCCTACCGCTTCAGAGGTAAAAGCTCTTTTATTTGCCAGCAAGGTCTGTAAACACACCAAATCCAACACGATCATTTTGGCAGTAGATGGGCAAATGCTCTCCAGTGGTGTCGGGCAAACCAGCAGGGTAGATGCGTTGCGACAAGCCATTGACAAAGCTGCTGCGTTTGGGTTCGATTTGAAGGGAGCTGTAATGGCCTCTGATGCTTTTTTTCCTTTCCCCGATTGTGTTGAAATTGCTTACAAACAAGGCGTAAGAGCAGTCATTCAGCCTGGAGGCTCCATCAAGGATCAAGAGTCGATTGACTTTTGTGATCAGCATGGAATGGCAATGGTGTTTACAGGGGTGAGGCATTTCAAACATTAGCCCACGTAAGTTATTAAGCGAAAACGCTTTAAAAATCACCGGATTATTTCTGTAATTTCGGGCTTTCAAAAACTTTTTTTACGAGGAGATAAATAAATGGGACTATTCGATTTTTTTACCCAAGACATCGCCATCGATCTGGGAACCGCTAACACGCTGATTATTCATAAAGACAAGGTGGTGGTAGATGAACCGAGCATCATTGCGATTGATAAAACAACAAATAAAGTGTTGGCCATTGGGCGTGAGGCTATGCAAATGCATGAGAAGACGCACGACAATATTAAAACCATACGACCTCTCAAAGAGGGGGTGATCGCTGATTTCCACGCGGCAGAGATGATGATCCGCGGGATGATTAAACTAATCGACACCGGTAGGAGATTGTTTCCGCCATCTTTACGAATGGTGATCTGCATTCCATCCGCCATAACGGAAGTTGAAAAGCGTGCAGTCCGTGACTCTGCAGAGCATGCGAATGCCAAAGAAGTATACATGATTCATGAGCCGATCGCTGCGGCCATCGGGATAGGGATCGACATTGAGCAGCCCATTGGAAATATGATCGTGGACATTGGCGGGGGAACTACAGATATAGCTGTGATAGCGTTGTCTGGCATTGTTTGTGATCAGTCAATACGAATTGCGGGCGATACCTTCAACCGGGATATTTTGGATTATATGCGCAGGCAACACAACCTGTTGATTGGTGAGCGTTCTGCCGAACGAGTAAAAATTGAAGTGGGGTCAGCGCTCACCGAATTAGATGATGGTCCTGATGATTATGAAATCCGCGGTCGTGATTTAATGACGGGTATTCCAAAGACAATCAAGATTTCCTATTCAGAAGTGGCTTTTGCATTGGATAAATCAATATCTAAGTTGGAAGAAGCGGTATTGAAAGCACTCGAATTGTCGCCCCCCGAACTCTCAGCTGACATCTATGAGCAGGGTATTTACCTAACCGGAGGAGGAGCTATGTTGCGCGGCCTCGATAAGCGACTCTCCTTGAAAACCAAATTACCTATACACGTGGCGGAAGATCCTCTTCGCGCGGTAGTGAGAGGTACCGGTGCGGCATTGAAAAATCTTAACCACTACCGAAAAGTATTGATGACCTAAGTGAATGGAACGGCTCCTTAAATTCCTTTTTGAGTATAGGGCTTTTTTCACTTTTCTGTTTTTAGAATTATTTAGTGCGTGGCTGGTGGTTGAAAATAATCAATACCAGAGTACCACCTATTTCAATACATCAAATCAGATTGCGGCAAGCATTATAAGCACTTCTCAGAATATTCGGGAGTATTTTTCTTTGCGGGATATCAACAACGATCTGGCTATGGAAAATAGCGTGCTCCGAAAAAAACTAGATCAGCGCGATCAAATTCTACTCACAAGAGAGCTCAATTTTGTGAGAGATTCTGCGGTTATCAATCGTTTTGATTTTGTAAGCGCCAAAGTGGTCAATAACTCCACTCGTTACTACAAGAATTTTATTACGATCAACAAAGGCAAGGAAGATGGATTACAAGCTGGCATGGCTGCGATTAGTCAACTAGGTGCGGTAGGAAAAGTAAAGTCAGTCTCAGATCACTATGCGGTGCTAATATCATTGTTGAATATTGATGACCAAGTCTCCAGCCTGATTAAACGAACGGGTCATTTTGGAACGGTGCAATGGGATGGAACAGATACCAGGGTGATTGATCTCAAATATATTCCTCGGCATGTCGAATTGAAAATTGGAGATACCATTGTAACCTCGGGATATAATTCTGTTTTCCCCGAAGGAATTGTGATTGGAACGATTAATAGTTTTAAGTTGAATGAAGAGGCTCAATTTCACACCATTAAAGTAGCATTGTCGCAAGATTTTGGCAAGCTGTCGTTTGTCGAGGTAGTGAAGAGCCACTTAAAGGCAGAGAAGGATTCGTTGGAACAAAAAACAATAGGCGAGCCGAAATGATAAGGGGAGGAATTTTGCAGGTTGGATTATTTTTTGGGTACCTTATCTTACAGGTTCTGCTGTTGAAGAATTTGGTTCTCTTTAATACCTCATTCTGTTTTTTGTACGTGGCGTTTATTCTTCTACTACCGGTGGAGATGAATAATTTGCTCCTCATGCTTATTGCTTTCCTACTTGGCTTTTCAGTTGATATTTTCTACAATAGTCTTGGCCTCCATGCAATGGCTCTTGTGTTGGTTGCTTACCTGAGAAATTACTGGCTTGCCACGATCACGCCACAAGGCGGATACGATATTGGAACACCACCAACTTTGTCGGCCAACGGATTGCAGTGGTTTTTGGTGTATTCTCTTCCGCTCGTTTTTGTCCATCATTTGGTTCTTTTCTTTGTGGAGGCCTCGGGCTTTGCCATGTTTTGGTATACCATGTTGAAAGCAATTAGCAGCTTACTGTTTACCATGACGGTAATGCTCTTACTTCAGTATCTTTCTTTAGATAGACGCAGATGAACGACGGAAGGCGTGAAATAGTGCAACTTGTTTTTGTATTAGTTGGCTTAATC
>JABFSY010000223.1 GCA_013140395.1 Cyclobacteriaceae bacterium | reverse complement strand
CAGGGTTATGGAGCGACAAAGACAAAGTGCCTTTTCCTGATCGACTTAATATCCGGATAGGTTTTGAATTTCCGATGAAGAAGAAGGTGAAAAAGTGATTTTTTGGTTTGAAGTAACTAGTCATTTGATTAATACTTCTTCGGTCGTCTTAAAATTACCCGAAATGGACACAATTACTCAAGTCATAGTTGCTCAAGGATTCATTTGTTCAAACTTATCCACATTTTTCCGGTTTTCCTGCGACAAGACAAAACTCCTCTGGGGCGTCCTAAATAAATATTGCCTAGCCTGTAAAATAAGTTTGAAATAATGGCTTTGGGGTGTAGATTTGTGCCATTCCGTAAAAAAGCGGTTACCTAAACGCGTCATGATGAAGGATAGATTATCTGATCTCGTTAAGCTTCTCACCCTCGTACTGTTCGTTACAACAAGTTTCACTTCTTTCGCTCAAGAAATTCCGACAGATGCCGCTGCAATCAGCGCAGGGGAGGCCTTATTTAATGGCAATTGTAAATCGTGCCACCGAGTTAAACAAAAACTAGTAGGACCAGCACTCGCTGGAGTCGAAAATCGGGCTCCATCCATTGCATGGATCATTGAATGGGTAAAGAATCCGGCAAAAAAGATTGCCAGTGGCGATGAGTACGCCAACAAAATCTATAACGAATACAATAAAAGCCAGATGACGGCTTTTACCAGTTATACAGACGCCCAGATCTTAAGCATACTTGCTTATGTAAAGTCGGATGCTGAAAAAGTGGAGGTGGCTCCTGCAGCAGCACAACAAACAGCTGGCGGAGGGAGTGCCGGTGTACCTTCTTCTTATTTGAATGCGATTGTGGGAGGCATGCTTGTCATCCTTCTTTTAATGCTTGTCATCCTTGGCCTGATCGTATCGGCCTTGAAGAAATACCTCAACCAAAAAGAATTGAGTGAAGACGATCAGCAAGTTGTCAATTCGCCTTATACGTTCGCAACAATAACCCGCAGTTCGGGTTTCATTTTCCTCGTTGTCTTTATAGTCGCTGCGGTTGGGTTTAAGACCACAATTGACGGACTCTATTCCATTGGCGTACAGCAAGATTATCAACCCAAGCAACCCATCGCCTTTTCGCACAAGCTTCATGCAGGGTCTTATGAAATTGACTGTAAGTATTGCCACACAGGTGTATTAAAGGGTAAACAAGCAAACATACCTTCTCCTAATATATGTATGAACTGCCACACGCAGATCAAACAAGAGTCACCTGAGATCCAAAAAATTTATGCTGCCATCGGTTACGATTCTAAAACAGCTTCTTACACCGGCAAGCAGAAACCAATCGAGTGGGTTCGCATCCACAATCTTCCTGACTTGGCCTATTTTAACCACGCACAGCATGTGAATGTGGGCGGAATAGAGTGTCAGACCTGCCACGGTCCTGTTCAAGAAATGGAAGTGGTAAAGCAATACTCCTTATTAACAATGGGATGGTGTATTGACTGCCACCGTAAAACCGATGTCAACACAAAAGACAACGAGTATTACAACAAGCTGAACGAGTTACATCTGTCAGCAAAGAAATCAAAAATGAAAGTAGAGGACATTGGCGGATTGGAATGCGCAAAATGTCACTATTAATATTGTAAGCTTTAAATGTTTCGGTCACGATAAAGAGCGTATGAGCACTACTACTAAAAAGACATATTGGAAAGGATTAGCCCAACTCAAGAATGATCCTTCTTACGTAAAACATGCCGATAAAGAATTTGTCGACATGGGCGTGTCAGAAGACCCTGGTCACTCTCGCAGAGATTTTTTGAAAATGATGGGTTTTAGCGTAGCTGCAGCTTCATTGGCCGCCTGCGAGGCACCAATCCGAAAAGCAATTCCTTACGTAGTGAAGCCGGTGGATGCCGATGCCGGTATTCCTAATTACTATGCATCAACTTACGTCAATGGTGGCGACTATTGTTCCGTAGTAGTGAAAGTACGCGATGGCCGCCCGATCAAATTAGATGGTAACTCGCTTTCAAGTGTTACAAGAGGAGGCACCAGTGCACAAGTTGAAGCGTCTGTTCTTTCATTGTATGATAACTTTAGGTTGCGTGGTCCTCGGATCAGCGATAAACCCGCAGATTGGGAAACACTGGATAAAGAGGTGATTTCGAAATTAGAAGCCGTCTCAACTGAGGGTGGTCAAATAAGAATTGTAAGCAATACAATCCTTAGCCCAAGTACTAAGGCAACCATCGAAAAATTCAAGGCAAAGTATCCGACTACTGTGCATGTTCAGTATGACCCTATTTCTTACTACGGGTTACTGAAGGCCAATGAAGAGTCTTTCGGTTCGGCTATTATCCCCAGTTATGATTTTAGTAAGGCAAAAGTGATTGTTAGTGTGGGTGCTGATTTCTTAGGCACTTGGCTTTCTCCCATTGAGTTTGCAAAAGCCTACGGTACAACTCGTGCTGTGAGCGAGGAGAAGCGCGATATGTCGAGACACTATCAATTTGAAAGCAATCTTTCGTTGACTGGTGCCAATGCGGATTATCGCTCATTGATGAAACCATCTCAAGAAGGCGCTGTACTCGCACAAATTTATAATATTATCGCAGGAAGAAGTGCAGCAGATTCTGGAGTGGCGCATGTTGAAAAAGCTGCTAAAGAACTTTTGGCTAATAAAGGAGCATCGCTCGTTGTCTGCAGTTCAAATGATAAAGAAGTGCAGGTTTTAGTCAATGAGATTAACAACTTGTTAGGCAGCTACGGAACTACTATTCTTACCACATTGCCCGTCAACTTCCGTCAGGGAAATGACGAAGCCATGTTGGCATTTATAGAAGATGCGAAGGCTTCGAAAATTGGAGCTGTTATTTTCTTCAATTGCAACCCAGTCTATGATCATCCTAAAGGTGCTGAACTGGCAGGTGCACTGAAAAATACAAAACTTGCTGTTTCGACCTCTTACACACCAGACGAAACAGCTTCTGCTTCGGGGTATATGGCGCCAGATCACCATTACTTGGAATCATGGAACGACTTCGAGCCAAAACCTAAACATTATAGTCTCTCTCAGCCCGCTATCACACCTATTTTTCCAACTCGTCAAGCGCAAGAAAGCTTCTTAGTTTGGGCTGGTGAGAAAGGCGTAGAGTATTATTCAGTAGTTAGTGAGAATTGGAAGAATTGGTTTTTCGCAAAACAAACTAGTGCACTTGATTTTCAAAGCTTCTGGGATAAATGTTTGTACGAAGGCGTTTATGAATTGCCTGGCGAGCCAAAAGAACTTTCTTTTACAAGTCATGCAGAGGATGCACTAAGTAAAATTGGCGCCAGTGAAAAATCGACAGGTTTTGAATTAGTGATCTATGAAAGCTACGCAATTGGTAATGGTAACCAAGCCAACAACCCGTTGCTGCAAGAATTGCCGGATCCCATAACGAAAGCAACTTGGGATCATTATGTAACGGTATCACAAAAAGATGCCCGCGAAGTTTTGAAATTGGATAACGATGCTGAGGGTCACACTAAGAAGATTAGCTTGACCGTTGGAGGAAGCACGATTAAGCTTCCGGCACTCATTCAACCAGGTCAAGCGCCAGGCACTATTGGGGTCGCATTGGGTTACGGGCGGACAAAAGTCGGAACAGTTGCCGATGGCATTGGTGTAAATGTTTATCCTTGGGTAGCTATAGCTAACGGCTCGTTAAATTATAGTATTTCGTCAGGTGTCACGGTTGCAAGCACCGAAGACGATTTCCAGTTAGCACAAACTCAGACTCACCAGACCTATATGGGACGTGAGAGCGTTATTCAGGAATCTGTTTTGTCAGAGTTCAAAGAAAATCCAGCAGCAGGAAGAGAGTATCCTAAAATTACTAATTGGGACGAGAAGGTTGACCCTGCCACTTTAAGCTTATGGAAAGGACATGAATACAAGAGTCATTATTGGGGTATGGCTATCGACCTTAACACTTGTAATGGTTGCGCGGCTTGCGTAGTCGCCTGTAATGTTGAGAACAACGTAGCCTTGGTGGGTAAAAAAGAAGTCATCAATCGTAGAGAAATGCATTGGTTGCGTATCGATCGATACTACAGCAGTGACGCCAATCCAGAAGATTATAAAGCAGCGGAGATTGCCGCTGAAAATCCCGAGGTAGTATTCCAGCCCATGATGTGTCAGCATTGTAACAATGCACCTTGCGAAACGGTTTGTCCGGTTGCTGCAACCACTCATAGCACCGAAGGGTTAAATCAAATGACTTATAACCGTTGTATTGGAACTCGTTATTGTGCCAACAACTGTCCTTATAAAGTGCGTAGATTCAACTGGTTTAAATACCACGATAACCAACAGTTTTATCAGGCCAACCCAGCAATGAACACTGACTTGGGAAGGATGGTATTAAATCCTGAAGTGACGGTTCGTTCACGCGGAGTAATGGAGAAATGCTCATTCTGCGTACAGCGTATACAAACAGGTAAGCTGACCGCTAAAAAAGAAAGACGCCCGATGAAGGATGGCGAAGTGATTACTGCGTGTCAGGCTGCCTGCTCGACTGGAGCGATCGTATTCGGTGACATGAATAATCCTGACAGCCATATCAGCAAGCTATTGAAGATTGAAAGTGATCCGAAAAGACCATACGGCATTGACAAGAAGATTGGCAATCCGCGTGCGTACAGGGTCTTGGAAGATATTGGTGTGAAACCTAATATTTTTTACCTCACCAAAATCAAGAACAGAGACGAGAAAAAAGAGCACGCATAATTGGATATAGACTATTGACCATTGACCATTGATTAAAATATGCAAGTAACTTCTTCGATACGTGAACCTCTTATAACCGGTGGTAAGACTATCCGCGATGTTTCCGAGGACATCAGCCGTCAGGTAGAAGGCAAGCCCACGCAACTTTGGTGGATTGCCATGGGCATCTCATTAGTGGCGCTCGCTTTTGGCTTTTATTGTCTTTGCACACTTTTGTGGGAAGGTGTAGGTGTTTGGGGACTAAACAAGACCGTTGGTTGGGCCTGGGATATCACTAACTTCGTTTGGTGGGTCGGTATCGGTCACGCAGGAACATTAATTTCTGCCATCTTATTGCTGTTCCGCCAAAAGTGGAGAATGTCAATTAACCGTGCGGCAGAGGCGATGACCATCTTCGCAGTTATTTGTGCGGCTACATTTCCGTTTGCTCACATGGGTAGATTTTGGTTGGGCTTCTATTGGGTGTTCCCATTGCCAAATACATGGGGCTCTCTATGGGCCAATTTCAATTCACCGCTGTTGTGGGATGTGTTTGCCATTTCAACGTACTTCTCTGTTTCGTTGGTCTTCTGGTATATGGGCTTGATACCGGATTTTGCGGTTATCCGCGACAGAGCTGTTCGCCAAGGACATAAGCTACGCGCCAACATTTATAATGCCTTGAGTTTCGGATGGGATGGAGCCGCCAGAACCTGGAGTCGCTACGAATCAGTTGCATTGATTTTGGCAGGACTTTCAACACCGCTGGTACTTTCCGTTCATACAATTGTATCCATGGACTTTGCTACTTCTGTAGTTCCTGGATGGCACGCGACCATTTTCCCTCCCTACTTCGTAGCTGGAGCGATTTTCTCCGGCTTCGCCATGGTGTTAACACTTTTGATCATTACGCGCAAAGTCTTCAAGCTGGAAGATTATATTACCATCTACCACATTGAGTTGATGAATATTGTAATCATCATCACGGGGTCAATTGTTGGTATTGCTTACATCACCGAGTTCTTTATCGCCTGGTATGGACAGGTGCCTGCCGAACAGTATGCCTTCTTTAATCGTATGCAAGGGCCTTATTGGTGGGCCTATTGGTCAATGATGACTTGTAACGTAATTTCTCCTCAACTATTCTGGTTCAAAAAGATCAGAACCAATATTGTGGCCACATTCGTTTTATCAATTATTGTAAATATTGGAATGTGGTTCGAGCGCTTCGTGATCATTGTGACTTCTATTCACCGTGACTACGTTCCGTCTAGTTGGTCTATGTTTCACCCAACGATATACGACATGGGTGAGTATATTTTTACTTTTGGTTTGTTCTTCTCTGCCTTTTTGTTATTCGCCAAGTTTTTCCCTGTAATCAATATGGCAGAGGTAAAGAGTATTATTAAATCATCATCTGAACAGAAGCACTAGCATATGGATAGCAATAAGAATTTTGTAGTAGGAATTTTTGATGATGAAGATGTGCTTTTACATGCCGTAGAGCACACGCGCGAAAAAGGCTTGAAGATTCATGAGGTGTACTCGCCTTTTCCTGTTCACGGATTGGATGAAGCACTTGGCTATAAGCGTTCCAGATTGCCGATCGCAGCCTTTTTGTTTGGTATGACCGGAACTTCGTTGGCGTTATTGATGCAAATTTGGATGCTGGGTTATGATTGGCCGATGATCATTGGTGGTAAAAACCATGCTTCGTTGCCTCCTTTTATTCCCGTTACTTTTGAAATGACAGTATTGTTGGCCGCCTTTGGCATGGTTGGCACCTTCTTTATTGCCAGCGACATGAAGCCCTATAAATGGCCACGTCAGTTTGATATCAGAAGCACAGACGATAAGCATGTAATGGCGATTGACCTGGCTACTAATAAAATGAGCAAAGAAGAAATTAGCGCATTGTTAAAATCCCAAGGCGCGTCAGAAGTAAACGAAAAGAACTTTTAATTGAACGTGACTATGCGATTACGAAAATTATCAGTGGTGTTGGCGGTAGTGGTATTGGTTGCTGGATGTAAGTCCAGTGGCGACTATCAGGGGCTTGAGTATGCACCTAATATGTATCACTCTGTAGCTTATGAGCCACTTTCTCAAATTACAGATCCGATGCAAGGAAAGATTACCAATGCATTGGACAATGGAAGAGGCGAATTCTACAACTCGAATCAGTACAATCCCTATAAAATGAATTTGAGATTGCCCCCTGCCCACACAGTTAGGAGATCCGCTTCAGGTTGGCTCCCTTATAGAGGCGTCAATGATACCACAGGTCTACGCCTTGCTAATAAGTTGAAAAATCCATATGACTCAACGAAAGCGATTTTGAGTCAGGGTAAGGCTGCCTACGAAATGTATTGCCAACATTGCCACGGAGCAAAAGGAGCTGGCGATGGAAAAGTTGCGGCAGGCGTTAAAATTGATGGTGTTGAGCATAGCGTTTACCCGGGCGTTGCGAATTTGAAAGGTGATGCTTATAAGAACATCACCGAGGGGCACATTTTCCATGTGATTACCTATGGAAAAGGTCTTATGGGTTCTCACGGATCGCAGGTGAGTGAGGAAGATCGTTGGAAGATTGCCAAGTATGTAAAGGGACTTCAAAAGAATTAGTATCTATTATAATTTTTTCTAAATGATAGCGGACGAAAAATACATTTTTAAACCGGCCACCAAACAGAAACTCTTTATCCTTATTGGGGTAGGGTTGCTGTTGTTTGCAGTGGGTGTTTTCATGGCAAAAAATGGTGGCCATCACGAGGGCGCTGAAAAGCACGCTTCTCAGGAAATAGCGAAGAGCTTGATGGCCAGCACGGAGCCAGCGGAGCATGTTGCGTCCACAGAACATCATGGAAGTCCAGTTTGGTTGAAGCGGATTTACACCTCATTATGGCAAAACAATATATTTTTTGGTGGCATAGGCATCATTGGTTTGTTCTTTATAGCCATTCAATATGCCGCTCAAGCCGGCTGGTCAGCGCCTATTAAACGTATCCCATTGGCCATCGGGCATTGGATTCCTTTTGCTGGTATTTTAATGGTAGGTCTCTGGTTTTTGGTAAAAGGTGATTTATTCCATTGGACCGACCATAGCCTTTATGATGTAAAGAGCGATCATTACGATAAGATACTGATGGGCAAGAGCGCCTATTTCTTCTGGCCACTACATGCGGGTAGTTTCCCCTTCTTTTTTGTGCTTCGTATGGTTCTTTTCTTCGGACTCTGGTATCTTTTCTTCGTCTGGATCAAGAAGGAGATGCTTGCTGAAGACATTAATGGCGGGAATAGTCATTGGCTAGCATCAAGAAAATTGTCTGCTTATTTC
>JABFSY010000185.1 GCA_013140395.1 Cyclobacteriaceae bacterium | reverse complement strand
GAGTCTTACTGCCTTCGTAAAAAAATAAATCGAAAACCCTAAATCTAAAATCAAAATGAGTTTAATCGAAAGCATCCACGCCCGTCAAATTCTTGATAGCCGTGGCAATCCAACAGTAGAAGTAGATGTGTTCACCGAGTCGGGTGCGTTTGGTCGTGCCGCTGTTCCTTCGGGGGCATCTACCGGTTCGCATGAAGCAGTAGAACTCCGCGATGGCGATGCCAAAAAGTACATGGGCAAAGGTGTGCTAAAGGCCGTGAATAATGTAAATACGAAAATCGCTGCCGAGGTGGTTGGTTTCCCGGTGATGGATCAATCGCTCATCGACAAAATTATGATTGAATTAGATGGCACGCCCAATAAAGGCAAGTTGGGTGCGAACGCTATCTTGGGAGTTTCATTGGCTGTAGCAAAAGCAGCCGCTATGGAAGCAGGTCAGTCGTTGTACCGTTATATCGGTGGCGTGAATGCCAACACACTTCCTGTTCCAATGATGAATATTTTGAATGGTGGAAGCCACGCGGATAACTCCATCGACTTTCAAGAGTTCATGGTGATGCCGGTAGGTGCAAAGACGTTCTCGGAAGCGTTGCGCATGGGAGCTGAGATTTTCCATACGTTGAAAAAAGTATTACACGACCAAGGTCTTTCTACAAATGTGGGTGACGAAGGTGGTTTTGCGCCAAACATCAAATCAAATGAGGCGGCTATTGAGATTGTATTAAAAGCGATTGAGAAGGCTGGTTTCAAACCAGGTTCCGATGTGATGATTGCGTTGGATCCCGCTGCTTCTGAATTTTACGACAGCAAAACCAAAACGTATACGTTCAAAAAATCTTCAGGTAAGAAATTGAAGCCATTGGAGATGGCAGAGTACTGGACGAATTGGACGAAGAAGTATCCGATTATTTCCATTGAAGATGGATTAGCTGAAGATGATTGGGCCGGCTGGAAAGCGTTGACAGAGAACGTAGGAAAGAATGTTCAATTGGTAGGCGATGATTTATTTGTAACCAACGTAAAACGTTTGCAACAAGGAATTGACAAAGGCGTAGGTAATGCGATCTTGATCAAAGTAAATCAGATCGGTTCGTTGACAGAGACTATTGACGCGGTGAACCTGGCAAAACGTAATTCATACAAGAGCATTATGAGCCACCGCTCGGGTGAGACTGAAGATAATACTATTGCTGACTTGGCTGTTGCCTTGAACTGTGGCCAGATCAAAACGGGTTCTGCTTCACGTTCAGATAGGATGGCGAAATACAATCAGTTGATCCGCATCGAAGAAGAGCTAGGCGAAGTAGCCTATTTTCCGGGAAAGAAGTTTTAGAAACGGAATTTATCTAAGTTAGAAGAAGCCGGGGCTATCCTCGGCTTTTTTATTGTTCCGAAAAAACGGGAGTATGCAGAGCCTTTATCGGTGAGTTTCTAGCATTTCTAAAATTTCCCTATCTTCGTACAACCATTTTTTAAGCTATGTTGAAGAGATTGCCACCCGCCTTTCGTAATTTTTATATTGTTACAGGTCTTTGCTTCCTTGTCTGGATGCTTTTCTTAGACTCCAATGACTTGATTTCCCGCTTTAAGTTGGGCGCCAAACTACGAAACCTCGATCGGGAAAAAGCGTATTACCAGGAAAAGATTGCTGATGTAGAGAAGGATCGGCATGAGCTGATGACTGACCGGGAATTGCTGGAAAAATTTGCACGTGAAAAATATCTGATGAAAAAAGAGACGGAAGATATTTTCATTATTCAGGAGCAGGATTAACAAACGGATTATGAAGAAGAGGATTTTGTTTTTGTTGCTAATGTGCGTGTCGCTTTTTTCTTTAGCGCAGCGCGAGATCGATGAAGATACGCCACACAAGTTCAAAGATCGGTTTTATTTAGGGGGCGGTTTTGGCCTCAATTCTGGGACTGATATTTATGGCAATGGTTATTTTTTTATTGCACTTAATCCGGTTATAGGATACATGATCACGCCAAAGCTTTCTTCAGGCTTAGGAATAAATTGGCAACGCACAAGCTATGATCGCCCTAGTGTTACGCTTGATCAATTTGGCCTAAGTCCTTTTGCTCGTTATAATATTGATCAGCTGTTTGCTTACGCAGAGTACAATTATATTTCCACACCAGCCTATAATCTAAGTCGTGGTAATTACGAGAGCCGCGCCATCTTCAACCGGTTTTTAGTTGGACTCGGCTATTCGCAACCTCTTGGAAAAAGAGGCTCCATCAATGTGGTGGGCATGTATGACGTTTTGTACAAACCAGAACAACGTATTTTTGGATCACCCTGGGTGTATCGTGTATTCTTCTCTTTCTAGGCAGGAAATTCTACCGCCAACTTATTGGCTAGTACTTTCAGGTCCTCTACCACTTTTGAATTGAGTGGAATTCCTTCCTTCATCCGCATGATTTCACTTTCGCGTTCTGGGTCTCCTGGGATAATTACCTTCGGTTGCCCTGCAACTGTTTTCGCTTCGCGAAAGCGGGTAACCCATTTGTCCATATGAAATTTGAAATCCTCCGCGGGGCGAAAGGCGTCCACACGCATCGCGCCAAAAAAGTGGCCGATACCTTCCCCAACCGGGTCGGCAGGGGGAGAGAGAAAACTAACAAACGGAGGAACCCATGGGCCATAATTAGCACCGCTTAGCACTGCGGAAAAGATATCTACCCAAGCGCCCAAACTAAATCCTTTATGACTGCCATGTTCTCGATCACTCCCTAAAGGAATCAATGCGCCCCCATCCTTTAGTTCATTTGGATTGGTAGATGGGCTGCCATCTTTTTTTTGAATCCAGCCGAGAGGGGCTTCTTTATTTTTTCGTTGAAGGATCTCCAACTTTCCATTGGCTGCCGTTGTCGTTGCAAAATCAGCCACGAAAGCCGGTTGATTTCCGGCTGGAATTGCCACACAAATTGGATTAGTGCCCAATAACCTTTCGACTGAAAAAGTTGGAGCTACCAAAGGACTGGCGTTCGTCATCGCAATGCCAATCATGTCGTGAGGCAAGGCCATCATCGCATGGTAGGCTGCAATGCCGAAATGGTTTGAATTTTTTACGGCCACCCAGCCAGTGCCCACATTGTTTGCTTTTTCTATGGCAATCTCCATAGCCTTTGGAGCCACTACTAACCCCAAGCCACCATCACCATCCAACACCGCGGTGCTTGCTCTGGCATGAACAATTTTGGTTTTAGGTATGCTGTTGATTCGTTTGGCTTCCCACAAACGGACATAACCAGATAGTCGAGCCAGGCCGTGAGAATCGATTCCGCGTAAATCGGCACTTAACAACACATTGGCGGCTAATCTTGCTTCCTCATCCGGGCAGTTGATTTTTGTAAAGACAGCATGGGCAAATTGCCAGAGCGGTTGGTACTCAAAAATGGGGTCGTTAGGCATAGCGTTGAGAAGAAATCAGATTAACGGCAATTTGCAAGGTTTTGATAAAATTATCGTTCGAATTATGGAAATTTGATCATTGTCGCATCTTACCCCAAACAAATGAAAATCTATATGAAGAACCAACTTTTAGCCACTGCCTTGTCAGTGAGTGCACTAGTCGCGATGGGGCAAAATGAGAAGAATGTCGACTCAAAGATCACAGACGTCACCGTTTTTTTAAACAAAGCACAAGTTACACGCGAAGTCAAGACCCGCATCGAGCCGGGAAGAGTTAACTTGGTGGTGCGTGGACTTACCTCACAACTCGATCCGGAAAGCATTCAGGTAACGGGAAAGGGGAGCTTTATTATTCTAGGTATTAGCCATCAGCAAAATTATCTGAGCGAGTTGAATATGCCCAAAAGTCTGAAGGCATTAAAGGACTCTGTGGAACAACTGCAAAAACAATTGCAGTTGGAGCAAAGTCAGAAGGAAATTCTGAGTAAGGAGGAGCAGATGTTATTGAGTAATCAAAAGATCGGGGGGACTACTCAAAACCTGACTGTGGCTGAGCTAAAAGCAATGGCGGATTTTTACAGAAGTCGCTTAGGGGATATTGTTACTTCGCGAATGAAGCAAGACGACAAGATCAAGAAAATCAATGAGCGGATAGCGAAGCTGAATAATCAAATCAATAGTCAGAATGAAATGTATGGCCGCAACACCAGCGAAATTGTAGTGAGTATTTCTGCAGAGGCTGCTACCTCCGTTGATTTAGATGTCAACTATGTGGTGGCCAATGCCGGATGGTATCCCGTCTATGACGTGAGAGCGATGAACACGAAAAGCCCGTTACAGTTGAGTTACAAAGCCAACGTTTTTCAGAGTACGGGAGAAGAATGGAAGAGCGTGAAGTTGAAACTGTCAACGGCAAATCCTAACCAAAGCGGGTTAAAGCCTGAATTGAGTTCCTGGTATTTGGATTTTTATCAGCCGATTGCTTATGGGTTAGAACGCAGAAAGTACAAATCAACGGGTGCGGTGTCCAGAGCAGCAAACATGGACGAAAAGGAAGAAATGGTCTCCATGGCTGCTCCTGCCGCAGAGTCGGTGGCAGACTATGTCTCAACAATTCAAACCACGCTCAATACCGAATTTGATATTTCCCTTCCTTATTCGGTATTGTCTGCATCCAAGCCAACAACTGTGGATATCCGCAATTACGAAATGAAGTCTGACTACACGTATTCGGTGGCTCCCAAATTAGACAACGATGCATTCTTGTTGGCAAGAGCAACCGGTTGGGAAGAGTTTAATCTACTACCTGGCGAAGCCAATATTTTCTTTGAAGGCACTTTCGTTGGTAAGTCATTTATTGATCCCAATACTATCAAAGACACGTTGTCAGTTTCTTTGGGTCGCGATAAGCGAATTGTGGTGAAGCGCGAGAAACTGAAAGATCTTACTTCGCGTAGCTTCATGGGCTCCAATAAAAGGGAAAGTTACGCCTATGAAATATCCATACGAAATGCGAAAGCGGAGAGCATCAAGGTAATAGTGGAAGATCAAATACCCGTTTCACAAAATACCCAAATTGAAGTGAGTACTCAAGACCTAGGTGGGGCAAAGTTTAATAAGAACACAGGCAAATTGGTGTGGGAAATGGAGCTGAAACCAAGCGAAACCAGAAAGGTCATTTATAAATTTGAAGTGAAGTATCCAAAAGATAGGCAAATCAACGGCCTTTGAAGAAATGAAAGCCCTGAATTTTTCAGGGCTTTTTTTCTATTAATATTGTTTTGTTCTTTGTGTAGAAAAAAATTAATGCGCTTCAAATTATTTTTGATTTTGTGCTCCATCTCGTTATCAAGTGCGGGTCAAATAGTAAATACCGCTACGATGGACACGCTAGAGTCGACTGTGATTGGCCATTTGGCGGTAGGGGGCTACATTGATACTTATTATGGATACAACTTCAGCAGACCAGCGAGCGGTAGTAATCCGTACTTCGTTTCTTCAAATCGTCATGACGAGATGAATGTGAATTTAGTATATATCGATTTGCGCTACCGTGCGACCAATTTTCGAGCACGCTTTGTTCCTGGATTTGGAACCTACGTAAATTCAAACTATGCTGCTGAGGCTGGCACATTAAAGAATATTATCGAAGCAAGTGTCGGCCTACGGCTTTCGGCCAAGCGAAATATATGGATGGACGTTGGCGTGTTAGGCTCTCCTTATACGAACGAGAGTGCTATTTCAAAAGATCATTTAATGTACACGCGTTCTTTTGCACCCGAGAATGTTCCCTATTATTTGACTGGGGTAAAAGTAAGTGTTCCTCTAAACACGAAATGGACAGCCTATTTGTATTTGCTTAATGGTTGGCAAATCATTCAATCGAATGACAAGAACAAAGCCATTGGAACGCAAGTAGAGTTTCGACCCAATAAAAAAATGTTGTTCAACTGGGATACCTATTTTGGTGGAAACCAAACTGCACAACGTCCGGATTTCCGAAACCGCTATTTCACGGATTTGTATTGGATTTATAAAGCCAATGAAAAGGTTGATTTCACTTCGTGTGTATACATAGGCTGGCAAGAAAGAATCAACTCCACCGCTGCCAAATGGTGGACGGCCAACCTTATTGGTCGTTATCATTTTTCGCAAAAGGTATCCTTATCTGGGAGGGTAGAGTATTATAGCGATGCGGGTGTGCATCAGCTGCCCATTACGGGTATCGCCACTTTTCGTTCCTACAGCACAGGTGTTTGTTTAAATTATCAGGCGAATCACAATGCACTCCTTCGATTGGAGGGACGCCAGTTTTTTTCGCCTGATAATTTATATGTAGATCAACGTCAAAACCCGGCCACCACTAGCTCGCTATTAATTGGAAGCCTGACGGCTTGGTTTTGATGAACGCTATTTGGCCGCTACAATTTTTAGCTTCAAAGTGATTTCATCATTTATCAAATCGTCTTTGATCGTTCCAATGATTCCAGAATTGTAGACGATGCCCCATTTGGTACGGTCGATCGTGAAAGTAGGAGTTTCCGCGAGAACATACTTTTCATCGATTTTTACCTTTGCGGGAATTTCGATAGAGTTCGTCTTTTCTTTTAATGTCAGATTGCCTACTATTTTTTCTCCGGTGCTATCTGAGCGAATGGCTGTAATCTCGAATTTGCCAAAAGGAAATTTCTCCACTTCAAAGAAGTCTTCATTTTTCAAATGTCCCTCCAAGTTGGTTTTGTCTTTTCCGGTTTGGTCCAGATTGGTGATGGAGTTGATATTGATCGTAAATTTTCCACTGGTCAATTGATTGTTGCTAACGGTAAACTGTCCTGCACTCAAGCGGATCGTTCCATTGTGTTGGTAGTTACCCGGTGTAGCGCCAACCCACTCAATAACACTGGTTAGGGTATCTACCAGGTACACATCGCCCGTTCCATTCAGAACAGCCGCAGGCGTAGAATCAGAATGGCTTGCTTCTGTTTTCGATTTACATGCATAAAAGAAAAGGAGAAGTGCAACAAAGGTTCCGCTAACTATTAGAATACGTTTCTTTAAGTTCATAAGATTTATTTTGTTCAAATGTCGAACATATTTTGAAGGTAAAATCTTAATTCTTCTTAAAGAAACCGTTAACGAGTTGTTAAAACCTAGTTGCTACTAGCAAGCACACCTTCTTTCAGGGAATAGGCAGAAACCCGGATTGATTTGAAACTGTGTTTTTTCAGAAGAAATTGAATGAGGCAGCAAGCAACAACAATCATATCTACCCTCATTTCGATCATCCCCGGAATGGCCAATCGTTCACTTCTCGTTTTATGAAGCAGTTCATCAAAGATCGTTTCAAAGCCGGTAATCGTTAGCGGAGTTTCAGGCTCTTTCGGAAAAGGCATCCCTTGTTTGTTGCAGTAGATTTCACTTAACGTATCGAATGACCCCGATGAGCCGATCAGGGTTTCTGGTTGATGTTTGGCTAGTTCGTCAAACAAAGTCGCTAATTGTATTTCCAGGTACTCACTGATTTGTGCCTTCTCCTCAGGTAGCAAGGGATCATGGTGCTGAAATTTTTCGATGAGTCGTTGGCCTCCAATCTCCACACTTTTTTTCCAAAACAACTCATCAACGTTCGCAATAATAAACTCGACACTACCACCTCCAATATCCACAATTAATGATTTGGATGAACCCAACGGAACAGCCGAACGCACACCGAAATAGATCAGCATTGCCTCTTCCTCGCCCGAAATTATTTTTACTTCGATGCCTGTTTCAATATAAATTTTTTCAATTAACGCAATGCCGTTTGTTGCACTGCGCAGTGCGCTGGTGCCAAAAGCCGTCACGGTGTTCACCTGCCATTTCTCGATTGTCAGTTTGAGTTTCTTGAGTGCCTCTAGTACTCGTGCGACCGCTTCGCTCGTGATAAAGCCGTTGTTAATTCCGCCCACGCCCATTCTGGCTGCGATTCGTTCCTGGTGTAGGGTCACAAACCTTCCCATTCTTTTTTCTGCAATCAGCAGGTTGAATGTGTTGGTTCCAAGGTCGATTATGGCAATCCTTTTCTCTGACATTTATTATTGAGTACGAAATATACATTAACTATATTTCGGAAGGTTTACAGAAAATCAAAACCTCCTTAAAATGGCGAATAAATCCTTGGTGGAAAAAAACAGCGAGCTCAAGCGTAAAAATGAGGAGGCTTTATTGGGTGGTGGCGTAAAACGA
>JABFSY010000255.1 GCA_013140395.1 Cyclobacteriaceae bacterium | reverse complement strand
ACGTGGAGGCAACGGTAGAAGGCGATTCGTTCAAGGGAAATGCAAGCATTGGACCCCGTGGAAGTTTCTCCATTGAAGGAACAAAAAATCCTAAAAACTAAGACTTAAAAAAATTGATATGAAGAAATTATTCGTACTGCTCTTTTCAAGTTTTATTCTGCCTGGCGCAATGGCGCAAGTGGATAAAGGAAATTTGTTGATTAAAAATGGAACGGTCATCACCATCACTAAAGGCAATTTAGAACAAACCGATGTGCTGATTAAAGATGGAAAGATTGCCCAGATAGGAAAAAATATAACTGCACCGGCAGGCATCAAAACAGTAGATGCGTCCGGCCATTTTGTAATGCCCGGAATTATTGATGCGCATTCGCACATTGCTTTAGATGGAATCAATGAAGGCACAAATCCTATCACTCCTGAGGTAAATGAAAGTGACGTTATCAATCCATTCCAAATAGGAATCTATCGTGCGTTAGGCGGAGGAATCACAACAGTGCACGCCATGCATGGATCAGCCAACGCGATTGGTGGCCAATGCGAGACGATTAAGCTACGCTATGGAACATTTGATCCGGAAGTATTGAAAATGGACGGAGCACCTCGCACCATAAAATTTGCGCTAGGTGAAAACCCTACTCGTAGTCATGGAGAAGGGAGTGGCATTGTGCCTCGCACGCGAATGGGGGTGGAGTTTGTGATACGTCAGGCTTTTACTGAAGCAAAAGAGTATTCCGAGAAATGGAACCAATACAATAAATCGAAACTGGTAAAAGGTTTTAGAGGTGCACCACCTGTGTATAGCTACCGACATGAAGTGTTGTCTGATATTCTGAACGATAAAATCATCGTTCATTGCCACAGCTACCGTGCAGATGAGATTTATATGATGTTAAAAGTGTGCAAAGACTTTGGCATCAAGCGCATTGTATTTCAACACGTGAACGAAGGATTCAAAGTAGCACCTGAGCTAGCGGCACAAGGAGCCATGGCTTCCGTATTTTCGGACTGGTGGGCGTACAAATTTGAAGTGTATTATTCTACGGCCTATAATGCAGCAATACTTGCTAAAAATGGGGTAGTTACCTCTATCAATTCAGACGATGGAGAAATGATGCGCCACTTGTATCATGAAGCAGGCAAAACACAAAAGTATGGCGGATTGAGCGATGAAGAAGCGTTGGCATTGATCACCATCAATCCAGCTAAACAATTAGGTATAGATAACAGAGTTGGCTCTTTGGAGGTAGGAAAAGAAGCCGATATAGCGATCTTTAAGAATCACCCATTATCGATTTACGGTGTGCCTATGTTTACGATTGTAGATGGTATCATACGCTTCGATCGCGAGAAAGACCCCGATGACATGAGGCTAATGGTAGATCCCAAACAAGCCATTGAAACGGCTACTTTCAGAGACAAACTTTCCGATCAAGATCATTGCATGGAAGGTGCAGAGTTTATTTTGGATTCAGAATTATTTAATGCCAACAAGAAATAAGATGAAAGGATTACAAACAATAATGGGTTTACTAACAGCGATCGTCTGTATAGTAGTGTTGCGCGTTGAGGCGCAAAGCCCTAAAGGTAAATATGGAAATGTGGCGTTGACCAACGCAACGATTGAAACCGTTACGAAAGGCACAATTCAAAATGGCATTGTTTTGATAGTTGATGGAAAAATTGCTGCAGTGGGTGCCAACGTATCAATTCCATCAGGCACAGAAACTATTGACTGCAAAGGGCAATTCATCTACCCGGGTATGATTGATGCGGGAACGAATCTTGGCTTGAGTGAAATCAGTTCGGTCGCTCGGACCACCGACTTCAATGAAATCGGAGAAGTGATTCCGCAGATGAAAGCGTTGACTGCAGTGAACCCAAATGCAAGCGCTATTCCTGTTACGAGGGTGAGTGGTGTAACTACAGCACTGTCTATTCCCACTGGTGGGATGTTGTCAGGAACTGCTGCTTTGATCAATCTACATGGTTATACACCCGACCAAATGTTTGCCGGGTTTGAGGGTATTGTTTTGAATTTTCCAAACACTGGGCGGAGAGGTTTTTTTGACCGAAGAACAGATGAAGAAATAAAGAAGGCTTCAGACAAGGCGCTAGCAAGTTTGAACGATGTTTGGGAAAAAGCCACTCAATATCAAAAGCTTGATTCTGCGACAAAAGGAAAAGCCGGTTACTATCCTGAACTACAAGCGTTAATTCCCGTCCTGCGTGGCGAGCAAACATTGTTGGTGGAAGTAAATGCCTCTAAAGATATTCAGGCTGCTTTGAAATGGTTGAAAGAAAAGAAAGTGAAGAAGTCAATTTTAACGGGCGTTGCTGAGGGTTGGAGAGTGGCTGATGAAATCGCTAAGTCTGGTATTCCAGTAATTACTGGCGGAGTTTTAGAATTACCTACACGTGATTATGATCGCTATGATAAAGCATATGCCAATCCTGGTTTACTAAAGAAAGCAGGAGTGAAAGTCGCTATCAAGTCGGAGAGCAATAACAACAACTATCGCAACTTACCCTACCATGCCGGCTTTGCTGTAGCGTATGGTATGAATAAAGAAGATGCGTTGAAAGCCGTTACAATTATTCCGGCAGAATTATTTGGAGTGGCCAGCAAATTAGGATCAATAGAAGTGGGGAAGAGCGCTACGCTATTCATTTGCAATGGCGACCCGTTTGAAACGAAGACTCAGGTATCTCATGTATTTATTGAAGGCTGGAGTATGCCGATGGTAAGCCGTCAAACTGAGTTATACAATGAATTCCTAAAGCGCGAGCCTGGGGTAAAGAAGTAAATTAGTTTAAAGTTGAAAGTTTGATGTGTACTCAACACGAGCTTTCGACTTTAAGCGTTCAACTTTTACATTCCGGCCTTTCAACTTATTTTGAATTCTCTTTGTCTCATCGCTTCGTAAACTACGACCGCAGCAGCATTGGAAACATTCATGCTATCAATTTTGCCCAGCATTGGGATGATGATGTTTGCTTTTGAATTCTTTACCCAAACAGCTGATAAACCTGTTGCTTCTGTCCCCATGACAATGGCTGACGGTTGCGTAAAATCAGTTTGATGATAGGGCTTAGAAGCTTTCAGGTAGGTACAAAAAATAGAGATATTGTTTTTGAGTAGCCATTCGATAGTTTCCTCTGATGAAGCCGCGGCCAGTTGATTGGTAAAGACACAACCCACACTAGATCGAATCACATTAGGATTGTAAAAATCTGTTTGCGGATCGCAGATGATTACGGCATCTACGGCCGCAGCATCGGCCGTTCTTAAAACAGCACCCAGGTTGCCGGGTTTCTCTACGCCTTCTAAAATCAAGATCAATGGATTCTTTCTTAATTTTATTTCGGCTAATCGATGCGTCTTCTGTTCAGCAACTGCCAATATTCCACCAGTACTTTCACGAATGGCAATTTTGTCAAACACTTCCTTTGAAACGGGTATGAGTAGTTTGTCTTCTAATGGAAGTTCAGCCAATTCTTTCTCGCGCACGATTTCATCGCAGAAAAATAGATTGCCAATTCTATAACCGGCTTCCAGGGCCAATGCAATTTCTCTTTTCCCTTCAATGATAAAGAGTTGTTGTTTTCTTCGCTCGCGAGGCTTTTCTAACGCAAGCAGGCTCTTTACTTTCGGATTTTGCGTGCTGGTGATTTTGAAATGCATTTCGAGTCAAAATTAGTCATTCAAAATTCAAAATGCTTCAAAGCCGCAACTTTAAACTCTTTTCTTGGGCCTTGAACTTTGAATCTTGAATCTTGAATTGTAAGACTTTGAATCTTGATTCTTGAACTTATCTTTACGCCATGAACATCATAAGCCCTTCTACCTGGATTGATTACGAACTGATTGACTCAGGCAATTTTGAAAAGTTAGAGCGCTTTGGTGCTTATCACCTTATTCGGCCAGAACCTCAAGCTATTTGGAATAGTTCTCTTTCGCAAGACGAATGGAAACGATTGGCTACTGCTCATTTTAATCGTGAGCAAAAGGATAACTTTCGCTTTGGAGACGATATAAAAGGCGGATGGAAGAAGTATAAGACCATGCCCGATAGTTGGGAGATCAAGTATGGATACAACAAGCTTTTACTTTCGCTTCGTTTGGCATTGACCAACTTTGGACATGTTGGACTTTTCCCGGAGCAAGGAGCCAACTGGAATTTTATTTACGATGCCATTTCAAGTTGGAGTCTAGCAAGTCCTAAGGTCTTGAATTTGTTTGCTTATACTGGTGCAGCATCCGTGGTAGCCAAAGCGGCAGGGGCTGATGTGACACACGTAGATGCTTCACGACCCGGATTGAATTGGGCCAATCAAAACATGCAGATGAACAGCTTAGATAACATTCGTTGGGTGCATGAAGATGCTCTCAAGTTTGTAAAGCGCGAAGCGAAGCGTGGGAAAAAGTACAATGGTATTATAATGGATCCTCCGCCCTATGGACGCGGTCCTGATGGAGAGAAGTGGACACTGGAAGAAAAATTGAACGAACTAGTTTCACTAAGTAGTGAACTGCTCGAAGAGAAGAACTCGTTTTTCATCTTGTCGATGTATGCGGTGGGACTTTCGTCTATTGTAGGCCTGAACGTTGCCAAAAGCAATTTTAAAGATATCGATCCTGAGTTTGGAGAGTTTGTTTTGCATCCCAAAAAGGGCAATGATTTGCCGATGGGTACTTTCCTGCGCTTCAAGAAAGTATAAGGCTCTCAGAGTAGTAATTTGGCCAAATTTTCTTTTGATCAGCGTGACTCGCTACTTTGGCGATTAAAGCCTATCTTTGCGGCCTTAATTCAGAAAAACCACTAGAATAGGCCATTTATGGATGTTGAAAAAATCAGGAATATTGCGATTATCGCCCACGTTGACCACGGAAAAACAACTTTAGTTGATAAACTGCTCCATGCAGGTCATATTTTCAAGGATCATGAGAATCCAGGGGAATTGATCATGGACAGCAATGATTTGGAGCGCGAGCGCGGTATCACTATTCTTGCAAAGAACGTTTCCGTTCGCTACAAAGATTATAAGATCAATGTAATCGATACACCCGGCCACAGCGATTTTGGTGGCGAAGTTGAGCGTGTATTGAACATGGCTGATGGCTGTTTGTTGCTGGTAGATGCCTTTGAAGGGCCCATGCCTCAAACTCGCTTTGTATTACAAAAAGCATTGCAATTGGGTTTGAAACCAATTGTGGTGGTCAATAAAGTAGACAAGAAAAACTGTACGCCTGATGAAGTTCATGAGTCTGTATTTGATTTGATGTTTGCTTTAGATGCCACAGAAGAGCAGCTTAATTTTCCAACTTTCTATGGTTCAGCTAAGCAAGGTTGGATGAGTGATGATTGGAAGAAACCAACCACTGATATCACCGCCCTTATTGAAGGCGTTATCAAATATATTCCAGCTCCAAAAGTTGATGTTGGTCCTACTCAGTTAATGATCACGTCACTAGAGTATTCTTCCTATATCGGGAGGGTGGCTATTGGTCGCATTCAGCGTGGAAGCGTGAAGGCAGGGCAGTTCGTAGCCTTGGTAAAACGCGATACGGGCGCTATCGTCAAAACACGTATCAAAGAAGTATACGTCTTTGAAGGCTTCGACAAGAAGAAAGCAGATGAAGTAATTGCGGGAGATATTTGCGCGTTAGTGGGTTTGGAAGGTTTTGAAATTGGAGATACCGTTTCCGATTTGGAAAAACCAGAAGCATTGAAATCGATCAAAATTGATGAGCCGACCATGAGTATGCTCTTCACGATTAATAACTCTCCATTTTATGGCAAGGAAGGTAAGTTCGTTACCTCCCGCCACATTAAAGATCGCTTGGATAAAGAGCTAGAGAAAAACTTAGCATTGAAGGTAGGAGATACTGGTTCTGCTGATAGCTTCTTGGTTTTCGGTAGAGGCGTTCTTCACTTATCCGTGTTGATCGAAACAATGAGAAGGGAAGGGTATGAGTTGCAAATTGGACAGCCACAAGTAATCTTTAAGGAGATTGACGGTGTGAAATGCGAGCCGATGGAGGAGTTAACAATTGACTTGCCTGAGGCGGTTGCTGGTAAGGCCATTGAAACCGTGTCGCAGCGCAAAGGAGAGATGACTAACATGGACCCTAAGGGCGATCGGATGATTTTGAAATTTGTTATGCCTGCCCGCGGTATTATTGGATTAAGAAACTACTTATTAAACGTAACTGCTGGCGAGGCCGTGGTTACCCATCGTTTCAAAGAGTACCAGCCTTACCGTGGAGAGATTCCAGGAAGGATAAACGGCTCGTTGATTTGTATGGAACAGGGAGAAGCCATTCCGTATAGCTTGCACAACTTGCAAGATCGCGGAAAGTTTTTCGTTGACCCAAGTGATTCAGTTTATGAAGGACAGGTGGTAGGTGAGAACAATCGTAGCGGTGATTTAGTGATTAACATCACCAAAACGAAGAAGCTGACAAATATGCGTGCTACTGGGTCTGAAGAGAAAATGACGATTCGCCCGGCAACCAAATTTTCATTGGAAGAAGCGCTCGAATACATTCAGGGAGATGAGTATGTGGAGGTAACGCCAAAATCGATCCGCTTGAGAAAAATTTATTTGAACGAAACAGATCGTAAACGGTATGCCAATAAGGCAACGGTGACGGCTTAACCTTATTTGTATAAAGTGTCTTCAGTGGCCCTTTTTGTCGGTAACCTTAATATGACCAGACTCTATTTGAGTTTGGTCATTTTGTTTTTGCTCCATTCTGCCGTGTTTGCACAGTATGCCCAATGGGAGACCGAGGCGGACACGTTGATGAACAGACAGCAATTCGAGGAAGCGGCAAAGCTCTATTCAAAGGTAATCGCAACACGAGGGCTCAAAGAACGAGACGATTATCGAACCTTATATAAGCGCGCGTTTTCCTACTACTACGCGGGCGAATTTGAAAAGGCTTTAAAGGACCTTGACCTATTTCTTCCGGAATTTCCTCAGGTGGCGCAAGCCTATGTGCTCCGCGCATTTATTTGTCGTGAGTTGGATAATGCAGATGGACAGTTGGCGAGTATTCAAAAAGCCATTGAACTGAAGCCGGATAATTTAGAACTTGTCAAATGGCGGGGATCGTTGTTTCTTCAGAAAAACGAGTACCAATTGGCGAAGGCAGATTTTTTGGTGGTGAGAGGTCAGTCGGATGATCCTGAATTGGAGACCAACCTCGCCTTGGCTTACTATTCATTAGATGATATAGACAGTGCACTCATTGCCATTAATAAGTCGATTGAGTTGGATGCCACTTATGAACCAGCCTACCTGTATGGCGGATCCTTTTGCCTGGAAACTGAGAAATATGCTAAGAGCCTTGAGTACCTCAATCTTGCCTTATTAGTAAATTCCGAGAATGCGAATGCCATGTTTTACAAAGGCATGGTTTTGGTTGAGTTGAATAACGAGAAGGAGGGCTGTCGACTTTTGGCACGCGCGTTCAAGGCCGGTCAGGATGATGCAGCTGGTTATCTAAAAGAGCGTTGTTACGATATTTTTAAGTAGCGCAACTACTATAGCAGTCAGTTTACTATTTTTACACATGGCAGATCATATTTTAATCCTTGATTTCGGATCACAGTACACACAACTAATAGCCCGAAGAGTACGGGAACTAAATGTCTATTGCGAAATCCACCCATTTAATCATATCCCTGCAATTAGTGCCAGCATTAAAGGTGTGATATTGTCAGGGAGCCCTTGTTCCGTAAGGGATGAAGGTTCACCTGACATAGACTTGAGTCTTTTTGGAAACTTACCGGTTTTAGGTGTTTGCTACGGAGCACAATTGATCGCTCAAAAAACGGGAGGCTCTGTTTTACCCTCACAAATTAGAGAATATGGTAGGGCCAAACTTTCTACGGTTGATCATCACAATGCACTATTGAAGGAGATATCCATTGATTCACAGGTATGGATGTCTCATGCAGATACAATTGCTTCTGTGGGAAGTGAATTTGATATCATCGCCAGCACTTCGTCTGTAAAAGTAGCAGCCTTCAAAAAGAGAGGCGTTGATTTATACGGCATCCAGTTCCATCCTGAGGTTACCCATTCCTTACAAGGAAAAGAATTGTTAAGAAATTTTGTTGTTCACATTTGTGGCTGTGCACAGGACTGG
>JABFSY010000396.1 GCA_013140395.1 Cyclobacteriaceae bacterium | reverse complement strand
GGCATCGGCTATGGTTACTGAAATCCCCGGTGTGGAAGCGGCCACTCGTGTCAATCTTAGAAACAATATGGTTTTTAAGAATGGCGATCTGTCGTTCACATAAGATAAGATAGTATTTGCCGATTCAAATTTTTTCCAGTTCTTTTCTTTTAAACTTTTAGAGGGTGATCCTACTACGGCCTTAAAAGAGCCCAATAGCATCGTGCTCACCCCTGAGTTGGCCAGAAAATATTTCAAAGGAGAAGCATTGGGTAAGCTGATTACGATTGGCAATCAAAACAAATCCTTTAAAGTGACAGGTATTGCTGCTACACCGCCTCACAATTCTCATTTTTCATTTGCGGCCCTTCTCTCTACAAGTTCAGAAAAAGAATACTACAGTGCACCTATTTGGCTGAGCAATGGCTTATACACCTATTTCAGAAAAAGTTCCAACACGGATATTGCAGCTATCTCGTCTAAACTTAATGATGTCACTGACAAACACATTGCACCTGAAATTGAAAAATTCTTAGGCGCATCAATACAAAAATTTCGGGAAAGCGGAAATGAGTATGGGTATTACACTGCACCATTGTTGAACTCACGGCTTCACACAACCTGGAATGATGATATACAAGCTCAGGGAAATATCACCTATTTGTATGTATTTGGTGGTGTAGGTGTTTTTATTTTGCTGATCGCTTGCATCAATTTCATGAATTTATCTACAGCTCGTTCAGCAGGGCGTGCCAAGGAAGTGGGGCTACGAAAGACATTGGGTTCAATAAGAAGTCAAATGGTTGGACAGTTTTTGGCGGAGTCTTTCGTGTATGCCTTCATCGCCATTACTATTGCTTTTGCGCTTGCCCTACTTCTTTTGCCGCAGTTCAACTTACTCTCTGGTAAAGAGCTGACGTTGGCCAACATCCTTGACCCAACTATTTTATGGATTGCTATGATGCTTGTGGTAGTTATTGGTTTGTTTGCCGGTAGTTACCCTGCATTTTACCTTACCAGCTTTAGTGCCGTTGAGGTATTGAAGGGCAAAGTGCGCGCTGGACTAAAAAGTAAAGGTATTCGTAGCGGGCTAGTCGTTTTTCAATTTGCACTTTCAATCATTCTCATTATTTGCACCTCCACCGTCTACCAACAAATAACATTTTTGCAAGAACGAAATGCGGGGATGGATAAACACAGCGTATTAGTTATTAACAATGCAGGGCGCTTGGGTACCAACCAGACTGTCTTTAAAAACACTATTCTAACAAAAGGTGGCGTTGAAAAGGCGAGTTTTACAAACAATGTTTTTCCTGGTGTAAACAATACCACTGCGTTCCGCAATGCAGTTACACGAAAGGACCATATTCTGGGCACCTACTTTGCAGACTATGATCATGCCGAAGTACTGAAATTTGAATTGTTACAGGGGCGTTACTTTTCGCGTGACTTTCCTTCGGACTCTACTGCAGTGGTGATCAACGAAGCCGCGGCTCGTGAACTTGGTTGGGAACAACCTTTGCAGGAAAAATTGATCGTGTTTGGTGGAGATCAAAGTAAAGGCATTGTCACGGAGACGCCCATGAATGTAATCGGTGTTGTAAAGGATTTCAATTTTGAATCGTATAAGATGAAAGTTCGTCCAATGGTCATTCAGCTAACTGATAAATCAAACAACCTTTTAGTGCGATATTCTGGTAAAGCAGATGATGTGGTGAAGGAAGTAACAACCCTTTGGAAAGAATATGCTTCTGGTGATCCTTTGGAATATTCTTTTCTTGATCAAAATTTTGATCAACTTTTTCGCGAAGAGGAACGCCTAGGTTCACTTTTCACAGTGTTCACCGTATTGGCGATCTTCATTGCCAGCTTAGGTTTGTTTGCATTGGCAGCATTTACTGCCGAACAGCGGACAAAGGAAATTGGCATACGGAAAGCAATGGGCGCCAGCGTATCAAATGTCACTGCCTTGCTTTCAAAGGAGTTTACTTTATTGGTTGTTATCTCCATTATTTTGGCCGTAGTGCCTGCCTACTTCTTGCTGGACTACTGGCTAAGTCAATTTGCCTATCGTGTGGAAATTACAGTTTTCATTTTTGCAATTAGTTCGTTAGGAGCGTTGGCTATCGCTTGGTTCACTGTTGGTTATCAAGCGTTAAAAGCTGCGCTCATTGAACCAGTCAAATCGCTGCGCTACGAGTAAACGAACTGGGCTGCTTAGATTAATGGACAGAGGTACTTGAAGAGCTGATCAACTTAATAATAGCTTCACGAATCAGTTCGGGATTGCTCCATGGAACAAAGTGATTCATTTCATCAATCATCATTAATTCTACAGGCGCGTTGACGATCATTTTCTTTGCGAATTGGGCATTCGCAGGATCAACAAGCACATCTTTTTTTCCCTGAATCACAATGGTAGATGCTTTGATTTTTTCCCACAAAGGAAGCATCTCTTGAAGTTCAGGTTTCAAGTGATAGATTTCTTGATTAGACGCACGGAAAGATCTCGGCAATGTCCACTTGAGAAATGGTGTAGCTAACGGTGCTCTGAACCAGGTTTCGTTTGGCTCCAGGTCCGGATCAATGGATCCGGCAACAATCACGAGGCCATCGATGAGCTCTGGATAGTCCATTGCCATGCGAACAACAACAGGGCCGCCCATTGAGTGGCCAACCAGAATGACAGGTCTGTTTAGTTTGTTTTTTTCTATCAATGGTTTCAAGACAGATGATTGTCGCGCCACTGATTTTTCTCCATATCCAAAATTTGATTCGCCAAATCCGGGGCGATCAACGGTTATCAATTGAGCCTTCGAGAGCAAGACTGTATCGGCCATAAAATCGATAAAAGCGCTCAATGAACCAGGAGACCCATGTACAAACACAACCAGTGGCAAGACCTCATCGCCTACTTTCAAATAGTTTATTTTCTGGTGATCAAATTTATACTCGTGCAGTGTCCCTTTTTTCTCTTTCGTTTTGAAATAGGAGCTAATCTCTTTTTTGCTCATTCGAAACTGCAGGCAAGAATCCATTATAACGAGTAGGATGAGCAACCCAATTATCGGAACTACACTATACTTGTAACGAAATGCAGGCAGGCGCATCGGCTAATTGCTGCCAAGGATTTTTTTGTAGAAAGCAGGATCGTGAAAGATGTCTATCGCCTTTTTTACCTCAAGGTCATATTTGAATCTTGCTTCCACGGCTCCCTTTTCTAAATAGTAACGAGCGGCAATTTCTTCTTCGAGCAAAATTTTGATTTGATCTTTGAAGTTCATCAGATCGTGCTTTCTGCTTTCTTTCAATTTGGTGGATAAGGCTTCGATCGAAGGCTTTAATTGATCGTAATATTTTTCTCGCTTAGCCTCTTCCTCTACAGCAGCCAATTCGCTTTGAAGTGCAGTATGGTAAGTATAGTTTTTATCCTTCATCCATTGTACAAATACATCATACTCCTTGTCGGTTAAAGCAAAAGTCTTTGGGTCTTGAATAGTCGAATGGTTGAACGCGTATTGTGTAGCATATTCGAAGATAAAGCCATTTACATGAAGTGCTTGAGTGATGGACGATGCTTCTTGGGCAGGTAATTTGATGTCAGGATCAATTCCTCCGCCATCGTATACTTTTCTTCCTTTCGAGGTTTTGAATTCCTTTTTTAGCGAATCGGGCACAGATCCTGCGCTACCATCTTCTCTTCGATGAGTATAGTCGAGCACTTGAATGCATCTGCCCGTAGGTGTATAATATTTCGCAGTCGTAATTTTTACCTGCGCATGATAAGGGAGTGGTCTGCTGAGTTGAACGAGACCTTTTCCAAATGAACGTTCACCGACTACAACAGCCCTGTCGTAGTCCTGTAATGTGCCCGCCACAATCTCAGAGGCAGAGGCGCTCCCTCTGTTGATTAATACGACCACGGGGATCTCGGTATCCACAGGGTTATTGAGGGTCTCGTAAGTCACATTGTGTTCTGCGAGCTTGCCCTTTGTGTCTACAATTTTTTTACCCTTGGGGACAAAAAGGTTGCAGATATTGACCGCTTCAAAGAGAAGGCCACCGGGATTTCCACGCAAGTCAATAATGATATTTTTCGCTCCTTTTTCTTTTAAATTAACTAGTGCGGCTTTTACTTCTTTACCAGCATCAGGTGTAAATTCGGTCAGCTGGATATAACCCACATCATCGGCCAGCATGCCTGAGTAAGGGACATTGTTGATCTTTATTTTTTCTCTCTTAAATTCAAGATCGAATGGCTGATCTTGTCCGTATCTCTTAATCGAGAGTTTAACAGGCGTCCCCACTTGTCCTCGCATGAGGTGATTCGCTTCTTCCTGAGATAACTTGGAAAGCTCTATCCCATCCATTTTTATCACTTCATCTCCAATGCGAAGCCCGTTTTTGTAGGCAGGGTAGTCCGCATATACCATGGTTATGATGGTCTTCTTGTTAAAGACACGAGTTAAAGCTCCGATGCCTCCGTATTGACCTGTATTTTGCGTGCGATAGTCTTCTACCTGATCTTCCGAAATGTAGTTGGTATAAGGATCAAGTGAGTTAAGCATTTGATCGATTCCGTTGTGGGCGATTTTCGTAGGACTGATGTCATCCACGTAGAGTTTATTTACCTCTTTAAACAAAGAAGCAAAAATGTCTATGCTTTTGGCAATTTCGAAATAGCGTTCAGCAGGTGAAAAAGCCAATACGCAAAGTAAAACCAAGGCCACCAGCACAAAATGTATTTTCCTGATTCTTCTCATCTTCCTAGTCTACGAAATTGATTGAGCAAAGTTAACAAGTTCTAATACCTTTTACAAATACGCAAAAACTGCCGCTATGAATTTTAGAATAGCAAAAGCTGCTGATACACTTTGTGCATGGGCAGCCCCATTACGTTGAAATAGCTCCCATTGATTTTTTCAATACCCACCATTCCCAACCAGTCTTGTGCTCCATAGGCGCCCGCTTTGTCAAAGGGTTTGTAGGTGTCAATATAAAACTCGATTTCATCCGTTGACAAGTCTACAAAACTCACCTCTGTACGATCGTCAAAGCTTACGACTTTCGTTTTACTTAGGAGGCAGACGGCTGTTATAACGCGATGGGTTGCGCCACTCAACAGGCTTAGCATTTGAATAGCCTCATCTCTGTTTGCCGGCTTATTAAGTATTTTATTACCCAATATCACAACCGTGTCTGCCGCAATGACTATCTCATGGTTGATTTTGGCTGAAAGTGCTGTTGCTTTTTTTTTGGCCAGATAACTTGGTACTTGATCATGTGGCATTGACTCCGGAAAAGATTCATCGATATCGGGCGAATCAATGGTGAACACAAAACCAGCTTCTTTCAATAGAAATTGCCTGCGTGGCGAACTAGAAGCGAGAATAAGGGGGCGTTTGAAATTCATCTTCGTTAATAGAACTAAACAGGAAACCGCTGATTACTTTTGGATAGAAATAGGTTGACTTTTGAGGCATCGTATACCCACTGGCACAAACTTGCTTGATCTCTTCTATGCTTACTTCCTGCGTAATGATAGCCATTTGTTGTTCTCCTTGGTTCACTTTGGCAAGGCACACAGAAAAGTTTCGCTCAAAGGAAATAGCCTCTGAGCCACGCTGTTCTTTACCGGGAATCCCAAGAATCCGTTCGATAATGAAATAATGCAGTACCGTTAGATCAAGATTTTTTATCTCATCCGGGAAGTGCCACGTCATTTGATGGATGGCTTCGGGCTTCAGCCGAATCTTCAACGCATGATTTTTCAGAATGATTCCAAATGCCCATTTTTTTCCCATGATGATTTCATTCAGCGAATCTGGGTTTTCAATTGTCTTGACCTCGAAATCTTGCGATAACTTGCTGATCACCTCAGTTTCACTAAAATTTTTAAGCCCATTGATCAACCGGTGGGTCGGCAAGATGCGCAGGTCACCCGCTTCTGTGTTGGTCAGATACATCAAATGAAAATGATAACCTTCCTTTCCTGTCGAATGCGGATTTGCTTTTTCTAAACGATGTTTCAGTTCTAGTGAACTCTCATACCGATGGTGGCCATCGGCTAAGATTATTTTTAATGGAGCGATCACATCGATAAATCGTTGGATGATTTTTGCATCGTGGATTACCGCAAGCACATCACGTACTCCCTGGTAATCCTCCGTTTCGTAGATGGGCATCTGGATTGCTTCATCCATATAGGCTTCAAGTTCAAACGTAGGATCTGTGTATAGCCCATGGGTTGGGCTCACATGAAGCTCAGTTTTTTCCAATAGTTTGACTCGGTCATTTACCGCTTTGGGAATGGTGTTCTCATGTCGAAGAATAACATTCTCCTTCCAGTCGTAGGCTCGAATGTGACTAACAAACCCTTTTCGGCAAAAATCTTTTGACGAGCCTGCTAACTTAAAATATTGGTAGTACACATAAATTCCAGGGATCACATCTTGCTGGATAGTCCCATTTGTTTTCCACCGGTAGAGCAATTGTTCTGCCTTTTCGGCAGGATGTGAACCCTGTGGTACAGACAGGTGAATGGAGTTAAGTGGATTTTCGTAGAGTTTTTCTCGCTGTTTGTCCGAGACCACATCAAACAAAGGCGCGGTCACGTCTTCTATGTTGAAACCCGGGGTTGATGCATATCGCCAAGCACGGATAGGCTTTATTTCCGCCATAGCTACAACCTATTTTTCCGCCATTTACTGTTGCTGGTCATTAGCGTTGCCTCAACGGATACAGCAGGCTTATTTGTGTTGGAGACCTCAACCGCAAAAGCAGCAGCGAGAAGTTCTTCCACATGATCCTCTTTAGGAGTTAAGTATTCGGGCTTGAAATAATTCTCGATAAACCGTGTGTTGAAGTTCCCCGAGCGGAAGGCTTCATGCCCCATTACGAAATGACCAAATCCAAGTGTGGTGGCTACGCCACTAATCGCAAAATCGTCAATGGCTCTTTTCATTTTATCCATGGCCAATTCACGTGTTTCTGCGTGCACCACTAGTTTGGCCAACAACGGATCATACTGGACCGGAATAGTCATCCCTTCTTCAAAACCTCCATCTACTCGTACACCATGTCCTTGCGGGACGCGATAGGTTTGCAATGTTCCTATATCGGGCAAAAAATTATTCGTAGGGTCTTCTGCACACACCCGCACTTCAATGGCGTGTCCATGTATGGCCAGATCGTCTTGCGTGAAGGGTAGCTTTTCTCCTTCTGCTATTTTGATTTGCAACTTCACTAGATCGAGTCCCGTAATCATTTCCGTAACTGGATGTTCCACTTGCAAACGCGTATTCATCTCCAGGAAATAGAAGCTCATGTCTTCATCCAAGATAAACTCGATCGTACCTGCATTGTAGTAGTTAGCAGCCTTCGCTGCGTTTACGGCTGCCTCTCCCATTTTTTTTCTAAGCTCAGGTGTTAGAACAGCCGAAGGAGCTTCTTCAACTACTTTTTGATGTCTGCGTTGGATAGAACACTCGCGATCAAATAAGTGAACTACGTTTCCATGTTGATCTCCAAAAATCTGAAATTCAATATGACGGGGTTTCATGATATATTTTTCGATAAACACCGCTCCATCACCAAAAGCAGAGGTCGCCTCGCTGATGGCTCGTTCCATTTGATTTTGAAAATCTGCCTCATTTTCTACCACGCGCATCCCTTTTCCGCCACCGCCAGCACTCGCTTTAATCAAAATGGGATACCCAATCTTTTTTGCAATGCCCTTGGCTTCTGCGATATCTGTAATTGCCGTTTTGGTGCCGGGCACCAACGGTACATTGAATTTTGAAACAGCCTCCTTTGCCGCCAATTTGTCGCCCATCGTTTCCATGGATTTGGCCGAGGGACCGATAAAGATGAGTCCCTCTTTTTTTACTAAATCAGCAAATTCTTCATTCTCTGAAAGGAATCCATATCCTGGATGAATTGCATCTGCCCCTGATTTCTTTGCAACGTCAATAATCTTGTCCTTTCGCAAATAAGACTCCGAGGAAGGCGGAGGGCCGATACAGTAAGCTTCATCGGCAAATCGTACGTGCATGGCGTTGCGGTCGACCTCACTAAACACAGCCACCGTTTTGATCCCCATTTCTTTGGCGCTTCGCATAATCCGAAGCGCTATTTCCCCACGATTTGCAATGAGAAGTTTATGAATTTTTGTCATCTAATTTTCTTATTTTTGCGCCACTTTAAAGTTCTAGTCAATTACAAATACGTCATTTTAGGGCTTAAATGTAAAGTATCTTATAACCGAAAACGAAAAAAGAATGGT
>JABFSY010000274.1 GCA_013140395.1 Cyclobacteriaceae bacterium | reverse complement strand
ATGGTGTATTGCCCTGTTAGCATTAGTATACACTAAAGTTAAAGAGGAGGAACGATTTGAGGAAAGGGAGTAATTCCTGAAAGCAAGAATTGAAGTCAAAGTGTGCCAAGAAAAGGCAGAAGCACTTGTTAAGGAAATTGAAGGTCGGGAAAATCAACTTCGTAGATCACTTGCAGAATTGGAAAACGCTCTCGTAGAAACAAGGCTGGCTAAGGAATTTGCACAAGAACAATCGAAAATGGCAATCAAAAGAAAGTAGCGGAAGGGTTGAAATTCACGGCATATACTCTTAAGTGCAAACAGATTTTTTATGGATCCAAATGAAAATTTAAAAAGGACACGGGTCAGCAATATCATTTTGGGTATCTCATTGTTAGTCTGTATTGGATTTTTTTTCTACGGCATGATTAACAATATCCAAGCACAAAAAGCAAAAGAAATAGTGCAAGAGGAGACAAAAAAAGTGTTGGCTTGTGAAAAATATTCACTTTTGTTAACGGAGCAACTTCAGGAAAGGGAAAGGCAACTCACTCAAGCTCGCGCAGAAGCAGCACTTCTGAAAGAACAAACTCGAGAAAAACGAAATAAATAAAAGTGAATTCTGCTTTCAACATTACGCACCCAACAACATCAGAGATTCCGATACTCATCAGCGTGCCTCACTGCGGCACGTTTTTTCCCCCTGAGTTAAAAGATCAATACAAACCACAACTCATACAAGCACCTGACGATACAGATTGGTTTGTCGATCGACTCTATGACTTTGCCCCCGCACTCGGAATTACCATGATCACCGCCAACTATAGCCGTTGGGTAATTGATCTCAACAGAGATCCACAAAGCAAACCGCTGTATTCAGATGGGCGTGTTATTACGGGACTTTGCCCAACTACTAATTTTTTGGGCGAGCCAATTTATAAAGATGAACGGAAGGAAATTTCTTCGATTGAAATCGAAAATCGAGTAAACCAGTATTACGAAACCTATCATCAACAGATAGAAAGGGAATTAGCTCGCCTCCATCAAAAATTCGGGAAGGTACTTTTGTGGGATTGTCATTCTATCCGACAATTTGTTCCCTCTATTCATTCTGAAAAATTTCCGGATTTAATTCTTGGTGATGCCGATGGTGCATCCGCATCCTCTGAACTAATAGCCACTGCAATTGACTCATTTCAAAACTCAGGCTATTCCTTTAGCCACAATCATCCATTTAAAGGCGGGTACATCACACGCCACTATGGGAACCCCGATGTCAATCGCCATGCCATTCAGTTGGAAATGAGCAAAATCAATTATATGGATGAGCCGGAACTGCACTACGATGCCGACAAGGCCCAGAAAATCAAATTGATTTTGGCGGAGACATTCACGAAATTAACCCAATCATTAACCTCTTAGAAATATGAAAAAACTGTTTTACGTTGGCATCGCAGTTCTTTTTGTTGTCTTTGGATTCACAGCCTACCGGCAAAATGAAAGGGCTCAGATTTACCGTGCTGAGAAGAATAAAATGCACGAAGAGTTAATGAAAGTTCGTTTTGAAGCGCAAGCGGCAAGACTTGAAGTCGCCAAACTAAAACAAGTGATTGAGCTAGAGCGAAAGAATGCGCAACAGATGATGCAGAAGGCAACCAAGAAAAAATAGATGAAATTTTTTCGTTTTAATGCTATTCTTACTGCCAACACTTGGATTTCGCCCGCTTATGTGGGCGTAGATAGCCAGGGAATTATTCAGTATCTAAATGCGGCTGCGCCAAAAGAATCAGTAGCGATAGAGGCAGTTCAGGGTTTTGCGCTGCCCGGTTTTCAAAATGCCCACTCGCACGCCTTTCAATATGCCATGGCCGGCCTGGCAGAAAATCATCCCGGTGGGACTGATGATGACTTTTGGACGTGGCGCGAGGAAATGTATAAGTGTGCTTTGTCTGTTAACCCGGATCAGGCAGAAGCAATTGCCGCCATGCTGTATGCCGAAATGGTGAGGCATGGGTATACTCACGTTGCTGAGTTTCATTATTTGCATCATGACAAAGACGGGAAGCCCTATTCGAATTTGGTGGAGATGGGTGAACGAATGGTCAGCGCGGCAAAGACAGCTGGAATAAAGATTACACTTGTGCCCGTTTTTTATCAAAGGGAAATTTTGACCAAGAGCCACAATCTCGGCAGCGGAGACTTATTTCAAAATCAGTTGACGATTATTTTAACTTGCTGGACGCTTCTCAATCCGTAGTAAAAAGTTATCATTCGGGATCTCTTGGATTTAGTGTTCACTCGCTTCGGGCAGTTGATTTAGCAGACATTGTAAAAACGTTTAGTCAAGGGCCGAAAGAGTTACCCTTTCATTTGCATGTGGCCGAGCAGCAAAAGGAAGTGGAAGATTGTCTAGCCTTTTCGGGAAAGCGACCTATGCAATGGTTATTAGATAACCTAACTGTTAATGAGCGTTTTCATTTGGTTCACTCCACTCACTTGAATGATGAAGAGCTTTCACGGCTTACTAAATCAAAGGCAAATGTAGTATTGTGTCCCTCCACGGAAGGGAATCTGGGCGATGGTATCTTCCGAATGAAAGAGTATGTAAAAATGGGTGGGCATTGGAGCATCGGCACGGATAGTCACATTGGATTGAATCCGTTCGAGGAATTTAGAATGATCGACTATCGGCAGCGGTTAGTTACTAACAAACGAAATACATTTGAAGGAGATGCAGCCCTTACGATGATCAATGAATCTGTTATGCGAGGACGAATGGCCATGGGTAGAAAGACCGTTGATCATTTTGAAATAGGCCAACCTTTTGATGCGGTGATCATCAGTGCCACCACACATCTGCTTGCTGATACCTCAGAGAAAAATCGACTGGCAACCATTCTTTTCACTGGCGATTCAAGTAGAAATATGGGAACCATCATTAATGGGAACTGGGTAGTTAAAAATCAACATCACCAGAATGGACACATGATTAAAGTGGCTTTTGCTAAAGCCATGAAGGAATTGTCAAATAGATGACATGTTCAAAGAGAGAAGATTAATCAGACGGAAGATTGATCGCCAAAGAAACCTACCACAGGAGTCAACCTCGTCTTTGCTTCAAGGAACATTTCTAATAGCAGGGGGAGTATCTGCAACGATCTACTTTTCCATCGATTTCTACAATGGAGCTATCGATTTCATTTCGGTCGGTGGACTTTTTCTTTCTATTCTTTCCGCGATAACAGGATATCATCTCATTAAAAAAGCAAATCGGGACAAATGATCTATTCGCCCTTCATCATCGTATTCGGTTTATCATAAAGTTCAAGCTGTTTTTCTCAGCTTTTTTTTTGTAATTAGGCGGACTAACCTAATCCGTCATGAAGAAATCACTACTACTATCCATTGGCTTTTTGCTGGCAGTGTCTGCTTATGCACAAAAAGCAAAACCCAAAGCGGAAGCTGCTTCAACAGCTGCCTCAAAATCGGATTTATACAAAGGCCTGAAGTGGCGTAACATCGGCCCCTTCCGCGGAGGACGTGCGAATGCAATCGCTGGTTCTCCAGTTGATCCGATGGTCTACTATGTAGGCTATACCGGTGGAGGCATTGGAAAGACCGATGATGGAGGTACAACCTGGAAGAATATTTCAGATGGCTTTTTCAAAGTTGGCTCTATTGGAGATATCGCGGTATGTGAGACAGATCCAAACGTAATCTATGTGGGAACCGGAGAGCATGCGGTGCGCGGTGTGATGACTTCTTACGGTGATGGCGTCTACAAGTCTACCGATGGCGGCAAGACCTGGAAGAACATAGGCTTAGAAAAAACCCGTCATATCTCTGATGTGATCGTTCACCCCAATAATTCGGATATAGTTTATGTGGCAGCTCAAGGTACTGTTCATGGAGCGAATGCTGATCGTGGTATTTACAAATCGATCGATGGAGGAACTACCTGGAAGAAAACACTTTTTGTGGATGAGAACACAGGTGCTTCTTCACTTAGTATGGATATGACAAATCCTCGCATTTTGTATGCAGCTACGTGGCAACATAGGCGCTATCCCTGGAAAGTGGAAAGTGGCGGTGCTGGTTGTGCCGTTTGGAAATCAACTGATGCCGGAGAAACCTGGAGTAAAATAATTGATGGCCTTCCAAAAGAAATGGGAAAGATTGGCGTGAGTGTTTCTCGCGCAAATCCGAATAGAGTTTTTGCAATTGTTGAGGCTGAGAAATCGAAGGCAGGCTTGTATCGTTCAGATGATGGCGGCAAAAAATGGAATTTGCTTTCAACCGATCAGAATATCACCTCCCGTTCGTGGTACTATATGGAAGTTTTTGCTGATCCGGTTAATGCAGATGTTGTATATGTGTTAAATGCTCCGATGACTCGCTCTATTGATGGTGGAAAAACCTTTTCAACTATTCGTGTAGGGCATGGCGATACGCACGATTTGTGGATCAACCCAAAGAACAATCAAAACTTTGCTTTGGCCGATGATGGCGGTGGAGAAATCAGTTACAATACAGGGAGAACATTCTCGCCACTCAACAATCAGGCAACGTCACAGTTCTATCGCGTGATTGCCGATAATCGTTTTCCGTATTGGGTATATGGTGGACAACAAGATAACTCATCAGTGGCCACACCTGGTAGAAATGGAAGCTTTGGAATTACGGACAAGGATTGGATCAACGGCCCCGGTTGCGAAAGTGCGTGGGTGGCATTCAACGATCCCAACAATCCGGAACTATTGTATGGTGGCTGTTACCAAGGTCAAATTGATGTTTTAGATACTCGCACGAGCGAAACCAAAGACCTTCAAGAATATCCTTCTACAAATCTCGCCTTCGCTCCAAAGAAAATGAAATATCGTTTTAATTGGAACGCGCCTCTTATCAACTCACCGCACGATCCGAAAGTAATGTATCATGCCGCCAATGTTTTGTTTAAGACAACGAATGGCGGTTTAAGCTGGGATGTAGTAAGCCCGGACCTTACTCGTAACGATACAACCAAACAAGACGTAAGCGGAGGGCCGATCACCAATGAAGGCGCAGGCGGAGAAAATTATAACACGATCTATTACGTCATTGAATCTCCACATGAAGTGGGTGTGATTTACACTGGTAGCGATTGTGGACTAGTTCATCTAACTAAAGATGGTGGAAAAAATTGGAGCAACGTTACTCCAGCGGGTTTGCCAGAAGGCATGATTCATTCTATCGAAGTGTCTCCACATGACAAAGGCACAGTTTATATTTCAGCTTCGCGTTATAAGTTTAACGATTATGGCAACATGACCTACAAATCTGTTGACTATGGAAAAACATGGACGAAGATTGGAGCGGGTGTTGAAGCCGATGACTTTATCAAAGTAATTCGCGAAGACAAAAAGGTAAAAGGATTGTTGTACGCAGGCGCGGAAAGAGGATTTTATATCTCCTATGATGGAGGAGTTACGTTCAACAAATTTCAATTGAACTTACCAGTTGTGCCTGTAACTGATTTGACTATTCGCGACAATGATTTAGTTGCGGCCACGGCAGGAAGATCGTTTTGGATACTTGATGACCTAGGGGCGATTCAACAGTCAAAAGGAAACTTGGATATAACTTTAAAAATCTTTACACCTAAACCCACTTACCGTTTGTCTTCCGTAACCATCCCGGAATATTTTGGTGAGATACCAGGATTAGGTCGCAACCCGGCAAATGGTGTTTTGCTTGATTACTACTTGAAAGAGAAAGCGGATACATCAAAAGTCTCGTTGGAAATTCTAGACCTGAGCGGAAAAGTGCTTCGTTCTTATACCAACAAAAAAGATGAAAGCTTCAAGCCTTATGCAGGAGGGCCACCCGCAAAACAAACCATTCCGGCAGAAGCGGGATTGAATCGTTTCGCTTGGGATTTTAGAACCGAAGCGCTCAGTGGAGTCCAAGGAGTGTACGTTTATGGCGATTATAGCGGATATCGTGTTGCACCGGGAAAATACAAAGCGCGCATTATGCACAAAGGCCAATCGTCAGAAACGGAGTTGGAAATTATTGCCGACCCTAAAGTAACAGCAACGGCCGCAGACTGGGCTGCACAGCAAGAGTTTTTAAAACAATCTGGTGAGCAATTTGAAGAGGTGCATAAAAATGTTAACAAAATGCGTCAGGTAAAAAAGCAAATTGAAACGTATAACGAGTCGTTGAAAGACAACCCGGATGCGAAAGAGATTGTAAAAACGGGCAAAGAATTAATCAAGAAAATTGAAAAGTGGGAAGGCAATTTAATTGAACCGAGAAGTAAAAATTTTCAAGACGTCATTAACTTTCCCAATAAACTGAATTCAGAATTCTTGCAGTTGCGTGGAGTTGCCGACCAACATGACCCTCGCTTAACGAAAGGAGTGCAGGATCGTGCACGCGATGTGCAGGCTGATTGGGCCAAGTATAAACAACAAATGCAAATCCTGATCAATTCAGATATTGACAACTACAACAAGATGTTTAAAGACAAGAATATGCCCGCGCTAATAACTGAAACGAAAGAGACGATCATAAACAACTAATCGATTATCGTATGAATTCAAATGGCTGTCCGAATACCGGATGGCCATTTGTTTTTAGAAAAGGTACTAAAAGGCAATCTGATAAAGCTACCTTTGTGGCATGCAAAACATTCAAAAAACGACAACTGCGGCTTTTTTAAAGAATCTTGGCATTGCTGAGCTTAACGAAATGCAGGCAGCCGTTGTCGAAAAGGCAACCTCAACGAGTAATCTCATGTTACTCGCTCCTACGGGCTCAGGCAAAACGCTTGCATTTTTAATACCACTGATCAGCAAATTGAAACAAGACGCAGCCGGGGTTCAGGCTTTGATCGTGGCTCCTTCACGGGAATTGTCACTTCAGATTGAGGACGTTTTTCGGTCCATGAAAACGTCTTTCAAAGTGAGCTGCTGCTACGGTGGGCACTCGGTAAAAGTAGAACAGAATAGTTTGAGTGAGGCGCCCGCTGTAGTAATCGGTACACCTGGCCGCCTGGCCGATCATTTTTTGCGAAAATCATTTGATCCACGAACGATCCAGCTGGTTTTCTTGGATGAGTTTGACAAATCCTTACAGATGGGTTTTCAAAAAGAGCTCACTACACTTTTTAAGGCATTCAATGGAAGACAACATCATTTACTTACATCGGCAACCCGTTTAGCCATCTGGCCCGATTTTTTGCCTTTTACAAATCCCGAAACGCTTAATTATTTAAAAGACGAATCTGCCTCCAAATTGGAGTTAAAGTTAGTTCGCACCAATGCCACAGATAAGGTGGAAACACTCATGCGATTGGTAGCTGGATTTAACCAGGAAGTCTGTTTGGTATTTTGTAATCACCGCGATGCCGTGGAACGCATTAGTGCATTGCTGGCGCAGCACCAATTCGCGCATGGCATTCTCCACGGAGCAATGGAGCAGATCGATCGCGAAAAAAACCTGATTAAATTTAGAGGCGGTGCTCATAACGTACTTATTGCAACAGACTTGGCGTCAAGAGGATTGGACGTTCCCGAGATCAGACATGTTGTTCACTACCAGTTGCCGTTACAACAGGAGGCTTTTCTTCATCGTAACGGCAGAACAGCCAGAATGCATGCAGATGGCAAGGCCTACTTGATTGTTGCTTTGGATGCAACGATTCCGGAATACATCGACAAATCGATTGAAGAAGTGAAGGTGCCTTCAAAACTGGTTCTTCCTCCACCGCCTCTTTATTCATGTCGCTACATTAGTGCGGGTAAAAAGGATAAGATTAGTAAGGGGGATATTGTCGGATTATTGACAAAGAAGGGCGGCCTTAAGAGTGACGATATAGGGTTAATCACGCTACTAGATTTTTCTTCTTATGTAGCCGTTAGACGTCCGCAGGTTGATAAGTTACTAGCGGCAATCAAAAACGAAAAGCTAAAGAAAATAAAGGTGAAAATTGAAGTAGCTAACTAAAGCTCAATACGGGAAGTATGAAGATCAGTTTGTTTTCTGCAAAGCAATACGACAAAGACTATTTTGAAAAAGTGAATACGTCTTTTGGATTCGAAATTGAATATTTTGATACTCACTTGGGGCCACATATCATCAATGCGATTGAAGATACAGATGCAGTTTGCGTATTTGTGAATGACAAGGTTGATGCAAAGGTGATAGAAAGCTTAGCTGCCAAACACGTTAAGATAATTGCACTACGATGTGCGGGCTTTAATAATGTGGATTTAGAAGCCGCGAAAAAGTATGGCATGAAAGTGTGCAGAGTTCCTTCTTATTCTCCCGAAGC
>JABFSY010000272.1 GCA_013140395.1 Cyclobacteriaceae bacterium | reverse complement strand
AGCGAAGAGGAAGCAACCATCTTCGTTTGAAATTCTTTGCGGATTATGAAAAAAATCAACACTGCGCCTGCCAATGCAATTAATGTAATGACAACGGTTTCGGTGATGAATTGAAAGAAGATTTGATTTTTGACCCCGCCCATCGTCTTGCGCAGGCCGATTTCTTTGGAACGTTTCAAAGCTCGGGCGATGGAAAGATTAGTGTAGTTAAAACAAGCGGGCAGTAAAATCAGCGCAGCAACTATGCTAAAGACAATCAATCCCGACATGTCCCATTTCGGACCTATAGCATTGTTATAGTCCGGGCCCATCGTAATATCATCGAGATGTTCGGTTTCAAAATCGACTTTAATAGCCGACTGCGCATACTGTGATTTTGAAACGTCTTCGAGGTATTCATTCAACTTTGAAGGTTTCGCATCATCAACCAATAAAGTATAGAGGTATTGGTTTCGGTACTTGGTCCATTGATCATTTGTAGATTTTTGTATAACTGGCAACGTACTATAGGAAACTAAGACTTCAAACTTTAAGTGAGAGTTGATAGGATGATCTTTCATTAGGGCGGAAATTTCCAAAAGGCCACCCTGTTTCAACTCAAGTGTTTTGCCAACCACATCGGTTGAATTGAAAATCTTTAATGCAGCGGACTCTGTGATGATAATGCTATTTGGTTTAGTCAATGCATTGTCTCCATCTCCTCTGAGTATGTTGTACGTAAATACACTGAAAAAAATTGGTTCAACGTAGTATCCCCGCAAGGGAATATCGCCTTGCTGCATTTTTATCTCTTCGTTAAAACCAGATTGAATGCGAACGACTTCCTTAATTTCGGGATAGTCTTTTAGCTTCTCGGCCAATGCGATTGGTGCCGTTGCATACTCCAATTCCTCTATGCCTTCATGCCGGGTAGTAACAATAGTATAAATGTTATCTCTATTCACGTGAAAGTTATCATACGTTTTAATGTAGCTAACCAATGAAATAAGCAAAAGGCTAACCGACATGCCCACCGCCAAACCAAAGACATTGAGCGTAGAAAAGTATTTGTGTTGATAGAGGTTGCGCACCGCCACCTTGATGTAATTTTGTAGCATATCTAATGAAAAATTTGAAGTGGAATAAGATCCAGTACTGGCTTCTCTCTTGCGTTTGTGAATGCCGTAAGAAAACAGCAGCGAAACAACATCACGGCAATACTTCAGCTTTGCCCGAAAGGGGGAGTTGATTTCTAGATAGAGATAATACTTCTCGTCCAGGTCTCCTATTAGATCTTCTACTTTGGCATGCCCACAATACCATTCAAAAAGGGCGCGTGCTAATTTTGGCGGTTGAGATTGTTTCATTTGGCTGCGGACAGTTTTATTTTGGATAGACTCCACAACTCATCGCGTAAACTTTTGCTCTCGGACACAGCTTTTTTACCGGACGGTGTTATGTCATAGTATCGCTTACTACGTCCACCTCGTTCTTGGGTGGCACCACCTAACCATGATTTCAAAAATCCCTTTTCCTCAAGTCGAGCGATGGTGGCATGCAAAGCGCCAATGCTGATCGATCGCTTACATCGCGTTTCAATGTCTTGTTGGATGGATACACCATAAGCTTCCTCGCCCAACGATGCAATCGTCAGCAGAACCAACTCCTCAAATTCTCCTAAGTAAGTTTTCATCATTCAAAATTTGGTTTGTTTAACGCGGCTCTACTCCTATTAGTTTCGCTTTTTAAGAACAAATATTCAAACTAACACGCCTTTATGAAAAAGGCATATATTTGCCTTACGTAACCTTTTACATTTGGAACCTAAGCTTTCTAGTAGTCTTCTAGAGAGTATTTTCAGGCGTATTGATTCGAGTTCATGATCCACTCGACAAGAAAAGGGTAATGGTAGCGATTGGTATGGCCCTCGCGCAGATTACAATCTATGTGGGCCTCTTTTTTTATGCTACGTTTTACGGATATAATTCAGAAACAACCTATTACGCGCTCGTTTCGGCAGGAATGATCGCTCTGATGCTAGTATTAACGTATTATGGGTATTTTAAATTTGCAATGGTTTTCGGATTGATTCTAACTTCTATTTCAACTATGTTTATTGTTCAAAGGGTGGGTGCAGATTCGGGCACTGATCACTACTATGTCTTATACGGAATAATGCCATTTGTTTTTTTTGGTTACAAAGACAGACTGCTCGCCTTTGGGCTTACAAGTTTTGCATTTCTATGTTTTGTTTTGGCCAGAACATACTCGTTCAGTTTTATTGAGCCAATGAATTTGACCCACCAACAGTCCGATACATTTCTAATCATCAATAGCACTATTACTTTTTTTCTTGCAACCTATTCGATGTTTAAAATTATGGAGATCACAAATTTAGCAGAAAAGGAGATGCTTCGAAATAATGCAATAACACTGGAACAGAACGAAGAACTAAAAAGAGTTAATCACGAGTTGGATAAATTTGTCTACTCTGCCTCACACGATTTGAGTGCGCCATTAAAGTCGATAGCG
>JABFSY010000445.1 GCA_013140395.1 Cyclobacteriaceae bacterium | reverse complement strand
CAACAACAAATCGGCACCACCTTTACATTGGAGCAATGTATTGAGTATGCGTTAACAAATTCGGTCAACGCACAGAATGCGATTATCGATCAAGAGATCGCATCGGCAAAGGTAAAAGAGACAACGGGACTAGGATTGCCGCAAATTGATGCGGGTGTATCGTTGGTTCACAACGCGAAGCTACAGCGCTTTTTTACAACCTATAATCCAAGTTCTGGCGCCAATTTCTTAGGTGATCTAAGTACTGTTCCCGGCATTCAAGCGGGAGATGTGGTGGCTGCGCAAAACTTTTTTCAGCTAAAGAACTCGGGTAGTGCTTCCATCTCTATCAACCAATTATTGTTTAGTGGATCCTATCTTGTTGGTTTGAAGGCTTCGAAAGCCTACAAGGCACTTTCGTTTAAGGCAGCAGATGTAACGAGAGAACAAATCGTTCAGCAGGTAACCAAGGCCTATTATCTGATACTTATTAATAGAGAAAGAACTGCGCTTTTTGTGAATAGTATTGCCCGCCTCGACTCCTTATTGAGAAACACCACCGCATTGAACAAGAATGGATTTGTGGAAAACATTGATGTCGACCGCATAAAGGTGGCTTACAATAATCTGAAATCTGAAAACGAGAAATTTGAAAATCTCAACGAGCTTGGGATACAGTTATTGAAGTTTCAAATGAACTACCCCACTGATCAGCCGCTGGAATTGATCGGTAGCATACAAGACGTGCGGGTTGAGATCAATGACGTTGCTTACACAGAGGGTTGGGATTATAAGACACGCGCTGACTATAAAGTATTGGAAGCCAACAGGCGTTTGCAAGAGTTAAGTATTCGAAACCAGTATGCTGGCGCGCTGCCTTTGGTAGCTGCGTTTGGAAACTTGGGCTATAATACTCAATCAGCCGATTTCGGGGGCCTATTTACGACAAACAGCAAAATTGAAGATCAGGGTGCAATAGGTCCTGATAAGTGGTACGATTTCTCTCAATATGGCCTTAGTCTAAGCATGCCTATTTTTAATGGATTACAACGGCAGTACAAAATCCAGCAAGAGAAATTGACACTTAAGAAAATCGATAATGGGTTTAGAACCTTAAAGCAAGCGATTGATTTAGAAACCAAACAAGCCGCCATTGGTTTTGAAAATGCGATTATCTCCCTCACCGCGCAGAAAGAAAACATGGAGCTAGCAAGCAACGTGGCGCGTGTTACTAAGATAAAATACGAACAAGGCGTTGGCTCTAACCTGGAAGTAGTCGATGCGGAGAACAGTCTGCGCCAGGCCCAAACCAACTATTACTCTGCATTGTTTGATGCCATGATTGCTAAAGTAGACTTGGATAAGGCCTATGGCAAATTGATTCCACTTACCTCAAAAAATTAACAACCACAAACACAACGATATGAAATCAAAATTATACACAAAACTGTTAGCCCTACTCGTGATAGCTATTGTAGTTGGTGCTTGCAACGGATCTTCAAAAGACAAAGAAACACAGCTGGCAGACTTGAAGGCGCAACAAGCCGCACTTGCCGCACAGATCAGTGAATTAGAAAAAGTAGTAGCTACAAAAGAGCAGGCACCAAGCACAAAAAGGGCAAAGGAAGTGGGTATCATTGAACTTGCGCCACGTCCCTTTGATCACTACATCACGACTCAAGGAGCTATCGAAGCCGTGGATAATATCTTAGTGAGTGCCAAAACGATGGGAATCATTACCCAAGTATTTGTGCGTGAGGGAGATGTTGTTTATAAAGGACAAACACTTGCTCAAATTGACAATTCGCTCACCTTGCGTGGAATGGAAGAGGTAAAATCAGGGTTAGATTTAGCTACCACCATTTATAATCGTCAAAAAAATCTTTGGGATCAGAAAATTGGAACTGAGGTCCAATATCTTCAAGCAAAGAATAACAAGGAAAGTTTGGAACGGAGATTGGCAACTATTAAGGAACAGCTAGATATGGCTCTTATCAAGTCGCCCATTAGCGGATCGGTTGATGCTGTTGATGTTAAGATTGGACAAAATGCCGCCCCTGGTGCTCCTGCTTTTCGCGTGGTAAGCAGCGATCGATTGAAATTTATTGCAAATGTTTCAGAAGCCTATGTAACGGATATCAAGAAAGGAAATAAAGTACAGATTGCATTTAGCGATTTGAATAAGTCAGTCGGTGGCCAAGTTACTTTTGTAGGAAAAGCAATCAATCAGCTTTCTCGCACATTTCCCGTAGAAATTGCGTTGGCCAGCAATAACGATTTTCGCCCTAACATGTCCGGTGAGTTAAAGCTTATTTTTCATTCCGAAGCAGCAGCTATCGTTGTGCCTGTCAATGTCGTACAAGATATCAATGGCCAGAAAGTGGTTTACACAGCTGAAACAGTAGATGGGAAACTAGTGGCAAAAAGGAATATTGTAACGGTGATCGGTGTTTATGGAAATCTGGCGCAGGTAAACACGTTGAAAACAGGCGACAAGATTATTACTGTTGGGTACCAAGGGTTGAATGATGGTGAAT
>JABFSY010000395.1 GCA_013140395.1 Cyclobacteriaceae bacterium | reverse complement strand
TTTCAAATCATTGAATACGAAAGCGAAAACGAGAGTAATCACATTGACTTTGCTGGGCGGGGTTTTGCTCACTGTCAACTGGCTGGTGTTTATTTATGTGGTAAATGCGGTAAACGTAAAGACAGCATCTTTCTCCTACTTAATTTGCCCCGTGATTACCGCGGGGCTTGGTTATGTGTTACTGAGAGAAAAATTACTCACAATTCAATGGCTTTCCATTTTGCTTTGTGCCATTAGTTGTGTGCTGATGGGCATCAACAATGTGCACGAATTGTGGTACAGCCTTCTGATTGCCTTCTCTTATGCTCTCTACTTAGTTACACAGCGAAAAAATCAAGGTTTTAATCGATTGATGGTGTTGGCGGTGCAAGTAACGTTCGCATTCTTGCTCATGAATCTGTTCTTCACGCAATTGGTTGGCTCAGTCACGGTTGACTATTCATTCTTTGGCATTGTCTTTTGCATCGCGCTTTTCTTTACTGTACTGCCGTTATTCCTGAATTTATACGCACTCAACAAAATCGATGCCGCCACCATCGGAATTCTCATGTACATCAATCCCTTGATCAACTTCACGCTGGCATTTTTGGTTCTTAATGAAACAGCCTCGGTTACGCAGCAAGTAGGTTATGCAATCATCGCCATTGCGTTAGTACTTTTTAACGTGCCTGTTTTGAAACGGAAAATGTCAGCCTAATTCAATATGTTGTGTCAAGGCTGACAACTACATCTTCACCAACTCCAATCTCGTATTGCTTTTTCTACCATCTTGATTATACCCCGCCTAGCGCAAGCATCTCGGTTGTGATCACCCTAAATCGAATAACGTCCAACCTTGGCGAAGCCGAGAATGGAGGAAAATACGACTATAACTTCCGCAACAAAATTCCTATCTTGACACTCGTTTCAAACCAATTCTCATGCGCTCTACCACCAAATTATTCTCCCTGCTGGTATTTACTTTGATATGCTCGGTTGCACACTCGCAAACCAAACAACCCGATTGGGCAAAATTACAGGATGAAACTCTCAAACATTTTCAAGCCATCTTAAAGATTAACTCGAGCGTAGCCACAGGATATGAGGCACCAGTTGTAGAGTACCTCAAATCAGTTTTGGATAAAGAAGGGATTCCCACAAAAGTATTTTCCAACGACCCCAAGCGCCCCAACTTGGTAGCGCGCATAAAAGGAAACGGCAACAAAAAACCTGTGTTGATCATGGCGCACACCGATGTGGTAAGTGTAGATACCACCAAATGGATACATCCTCCTTTTTCGGCCACTCGTGATGGTGGCTATGTGTATGCACGCGGTGCTGTAGATGACAAAGATAATGTGGTGGCCGCTTTAATGGTGATGCTTCAACTAAAAAGACTAGGTATTGTGTTGGATAGAGACGTGATTTTCTTAGCAGAAGCAGGCGAAGAATCGAATACAAAAGTGGGTATTGATTTTATGGTGAACGAACATTGGGCGGATATCGAAGCAGAATTCTGCTTTGCCGAAGGTGGTGGCGTCACGCGCAAAGACGGAAAAATAGTTTATGCTGCAGTTTCTACTACTGAAAAAGTGCCGAGAGGTGCAAAACTAATCGCACGAGGCACCGCTGGACATGGATCAGTTCCCTTGCAAGACAATGCTATCGTGCATCTGTCGCAGGCCATTTCAAAAATTGCAGCATGGCAAACTCCCATGCGCTTGAACGAAACAACCCGCGCGTTTTTTACACGACTAGTATCCGTTAGCAACCCTGCCGATGCAGCACGCTACCTTGCTGTGGTGAACGACAAGGAGGCTGAAAAAGCACAAGAATACTTCGCGGCCAAAGAACCACGCATGTACTCCACGCTTCGCACGTCCATTTCTACCAATATTTTTAAAGGAGGTTATTTGAGCAACGTAATCCCCAGTGAGGCCGAAGCAACCCTAGACATACGTGCACTTCCTGATGAAGACATGTCAGCGCTATTAGCCGAGATGAAACGCGTGATCAACGACACACAGATCGAGATTGTTGCGAATACAAAAAACCTGCGCCCATCAGCAAGGCCCTCGCGGTTAGAATCGGATGCCTTTAAAATAACCGAAGCCGCGATTAAGAAAATTTACAACACCGTCACAATTCCAACCATGCCAACAGGTGCCACCGATATGGCATTTTTACGTGCAAAAGGTGTAGAGTGCTATGGCATCGGCCCAATGACGGATATAGAAGATGGCCCTAAAGGTTTTGGCGCCCACAGCGACCAGGAGCGCATCCTGGAAGAATCGCTGCACAAGTTTGTTCAGTTTAACTGGGAAGTGATTGTGAATTTGGCGAAGGCGAACTAGGTGGTGGAAAAAGTTTTCTAATCCACCAATACGGGTCTTGCCTCAACCGACTTAGCGGCTGCTTCTAAAATCTCGAACGCACTTTCTGCTGTTCTGTTCTCGGTATCCAGTGTAGGATTAATTTCAACAATTTCCCATGCACACACACGGGGGTCTTTGCAAAGCTCGGCATTGATCACTTTTGCTTCCTCTACGGTAAGTCCATTGGGTACCGGTGTGCCAGTGCCGGTTGAAAAGCGGCTGTCAATGGCATCTACATCAAATGAAACATAAATCAAGTCACAGTGATCGAGCATCTGCAATACCTTTTGTGCCATTTGCTCTGCACCAAATTTTTTGATGTCTTCTACTTCAATAAAATTGATATTATTTTTATTGATCAGATAATTTTCCGGTTTCTCAAAATCACGAACAGCTATGTACACGAGATCTTCCGAATTAATCTTTGGACCTTGCATGCCGACATTTTTGATCTGTTCCCAATAATCTAATGTCTCACCACGCGGGTCATTTACTTTACATTCAAAGTTGTCGAGGCCAAGTGCCATGGCAAGTGGCATTCCATGCATATTGCCAGAAGGAGTTGTAAAAGGCGTATGCATATCGGCATGTGCATCGATCCACACAACACCCAATTTCTTTTTTGGGTAAGCCTTCTTAATGCCCGCTATGGTGCCGTAGGCTGTAGAATGATCACCCGCCATAATCAATGGAAAGAAATCATCAAACAGCTGCTCATACACCTCCAGGCAAACACGCTCTTCCATGATTAAAACGCCATCGATAAACTTGGCATAGGCATGCTCTGCGCCATCGAAAAGAAGCTCGTTCACGTTTTCCACTTCAATCGAATCGTATTTTCTGAACAAATCCGACTTCAAATCCAGACTGGCGATTTTCATCGCTTCCACGCCCAAACTGGCACCGCGTGTTCCGGCACCGATTTCTGACTTAACCTCAATGATTTTTATTTCTTTCCCCTTCACAAAAATATGATTTGAATAAAACGACTAACTACCAATAAAAAACGAACATTCCTTGGCTAAATCCCGTCAGAAATCGGGGAGCGCACGTGCGATTGCAAAAACCAAGGAACTGTAGTTAACCATACCGCTTGAATTATTGCAAAGATGGCAAAATTATGGCAATATTGCACCCAAATTTTTAGGTTGTTGGTTGATCGCTCAGCGTTGTTCGAAGACCTCCACCAGCCCGCCACCGAACAACTCGTAAAGAAATGAAGAGCTATCGCGAACTAATTGAGCAAACCTTCGAATTCCCCCAAAAGGAATTTAAGGTTAGAAACCACGAATTGTTGTTTAATGATGTGCCGTTGATGGACATCATCAAGCAATACGGAACGCCTGTAAAAATCACTTATCTCCCAAAGATCAGCGAGAATATTCGATTTGCAAAAGCGGCTTTTAACAACGCCATGGAGCGGTTTAAGTACAATGGCAAGTATACCTATTGCTATTGCACCAAATCATCACACTATGATTTCGTACTGGAAGAGGCGTTGAAGAATGATATCCACATAGAGACTTCTTCAGCGTTTGATATCCCAATTGTTCGCACGCTTTATGGTCGGGGGAAAATCAGTAAAGAGACGTTTATCTTGTGCAATGGATTTAAAATGCCCAAGTACCGGGACTATATTACAGATCTGTTGAATGATGGCTTTAATTGTATGCCCATTCTGGACAACCTAAGTGAAATCGATACCTACGAAAAGAATGTTACAAAGCCTTACAACGTAGGTATTCGTGTGGCTGCCGATGAAGAGCCGAAGTTTGAGTTTTACACCTCTCGCCTCGGCATTCGCTACAATGACATTAACACTTTATACAAGGAAAAAATTGCGACCAGCAACAAGGCATCACTGAAGCTGTTGCACTTTTTTATTAATACTGGAATAAAAGATACCGCCTATTATTGGAGTGAATTGAGCCGATTTATTTTCAAGTACTGCGAAATGAAAAAAATCTGTCCTACACTTGATTCGATTGATATCGGTGGCGGATTTCCAGTAAAAACTTCATTGACTTTTCAGTATGACTACAAGTACATGATTGAACAAATCGTGGAAAACATCAAGTGGATCTGTGAAAAGAACAACGTACCCGTACCCAACATCTTCACCGAATTCGGAAGTTTCACGGTAGCCGAAAGTGGAGCCGTACTTTACTCAGTAGTAGATCAAAAACTACAAAACGACAAAGAGCTTTGGTATATGATTGACGGCTCGTTCATCACGCATTTACCTGATGTGTGGGGAATGAATCAGAAGTATATTTTGATGGCCCTAAACAAATGGGATGATCCCTATCACAAAATAAATATTGGAGGCCTCACCTGCGATAGCCAAGACTATTATAATTCCGAAGCACATACGGGAGAAGTTTTCCTACCGATGATTACTGACGAAGAGCCTTTGCATATTGGCTTTTTCCATACAGGAGCCTATCAGGAATCACTGGGTGGTTATGGAGGCATCCAACACTGTCTGATACCTGCACCCAAGCACGTGCTCATCGACCGCAATGAAGATGGCGAGCTGTCTACCGAACTTTTTGCCAGCGAACAGACCAGCGAAAGCATGATGAAGATTTTAGGCTATGAGGAAGCTCATGCACCGAAACGCCAAAAACCAACGAAACTGAAAGTAACGGGTACGGTTTGATTTAAAAGGGATTGTAAATCTATTTAGGAAAGCTTCCTCCTTGTGTTTCCTTAAAATCAACTGGCACTGTGAAGTCAACCGTATTGAGTTTTTCGCGTTTGATGTCCGCTATCTCCATCACGATTTTTGCTTCCTGAACACTCATTTCAATTTTCAAAGGAACACCTTCAATTCCATCATAAAACAACGACTGTCCACCGCCCATCATTCGCTGTTTTGTTAAACTTTTAACGTCCAAGTCTTTAATTTCAGTGGTGGTCCAGTATACTTGGTTGACTGTCTCCTCATTTTCGGTGACAGCTGCGATGTACTTTGTGCAGGTATATCCCAGGATCTTGGCGGTTTCTTTCGTTTTGGTGACACTCACAGAAAGGGCATTTGTTTGCCGGCTCGAATTTGCGCCTGTCAATACCGAAAACGTTTTGTTCTTCCGGTCTAATCGAACAGTCTTGTCTTGCTCTTTTAAAAACAATATCTCCATTTGCATCGCGCCTCCCTCCATCGTAGCCAGTGTATTTCCTTCTTTCACCTTTACGGTAAATCCGGTAGGCACCAACGAGGACATATCAGGAGCAGCACCTCCTTGCATCATTTTTAATGCATTTTCCATTTGAGCCTTTATTTGCGGGTTTGCATCCATCATCGCTTTTGTCTGAGGATCCTTCATTTTTGCCATCATCTCTTTCATCTTCTCTTGCATGGCCGGATCCTTCAACATTTGCATGCCCTGGTCTAACTGCGTCTTCATAGCGGGGCTCATTTCCGTTTTCATTGACCACCGAAGGATACCTTCAAAGGTTTGGCTAGAGGCGCCAATAGATACAAGCAAAAGGGAAAAGCAAAGTAATTTTTTCATGTGTTAATATTTATTATCAGACACTACCTATAATCAAAGATGCGGCCTCTTTCAAATTCATGCAAGCAAAGTCCGCTTTATTCTCGGGCTCAATGTCGTGGCCTATCTGAATCGTCCGGAGACCCAACTGCCTGGCTGGAATGATGTCTCTGCCGCGATCACCCACCATCCAGGAAGCGGAAAAATCAATGCTAAATTTGGCTCTGGCCTTTTCAAACATGAGCGTTCCCGGCTTGCGGGCCAATGAGGCCGAAACGGTCGGGTGACAAGGTGAAAAATAAAAATGATCAATGAGATGCCCACAAGCATCTTGCAAATATTGATGGCAGGCTTCCATTTCGGCGTGCGTATAAATTCCCTGTGCTATACCTGATTGGTTGGTGACCACCACCAGCAAATACCCGCCAGACTTCAGTTCGCGTAGCGCTTCCAGCACTCCGGGCAAAATCTTGAAATTATCAACACGGTAGGTATAATTTGGGTTGTCTTCGTTTAAAACACCATCGCGATCTAGAAAAACACATTTTGTCATGCCGTAAAACTAATCAATTGTATAAACGTTCCTTTTTTATAGTTTTGTTATCAACTTGACTTACGCAAACTAAATTAGTTGTCAGTTTGAGCCTGTCGAAAACTGACCATTCTTGCTACGAGTCGACTCCGATAAACTCAGTCTGACATTGGGTTTGTTAGTTTGCAGGGATCCTATTAAATAACTGAAAAGAATTGAGCAACGCACTTGTCATCATTCCTACCTACAACGAAAAAGAAAACATACAAGCGATTGTAGATGAGGTGCTCTCCTTGCCAAAAGATTTTCATTTATTAATAGTAGATGACAACTCACCCGATGGCACGGCAGACATTGTAAAGGGCCTTCAGACCAAGTACAACGTACTGGAAACAAGGTTGCATCTATTGCAACGAGCGGGCAAATTGGGGCTAGGAACAGCTTATATCGTAGGGTTTAAATTTGGTCTAAAAAAGGGATATCATTACTTATTGGAAATGGATGCGGATTTTTCGCATAACCCAAAAGATCTTACGCGACTGTATCTTACTTGTGAAGAAGAGGGTCATGACTTGGCCGTTGGCTCCCGTTATTCAAAAGGCGTGAATGTTGTTAATTGGCCAATGAGTCGCGTGCTCATGTCCTACTTTGCCAGCAAATATGTTCGCTTCATCACCGGCCTGCCAATCCACGATACTACTGCTGGTTTTGTGTGCTACCGGAGAACCGTGCTGGAAACCATTCAGCTTGACAACATCAAGTTTATCGGCTATGCTTTTCAAATTGAGATGAAATTTCTCACCTGGAAGTATGGATTTAAAATTACCGAAGTCCCCATTATCTTCACTGATCGCACGCTCGGTCAATCAAAAATGTCAGCCGGTATTTTTAAAGAAGCCGTACTCGGTGTGTTAGCCATGTCCATTGGTAGTTGGTTCAAAAGCTATAAGAGATAGCATTTAGTATGCGATCCTATTTTTTGGGTGGAGTGCTTGTTCTTATTTCTACCTTTTGCCAAGGTCAAGATTCGCTTAAAATTTTATCGTGGAACATTCAAATGTTGCCACGAGGAATCAATCACAATGGAAAAGCGAAAAGAGCCAAGATCATTGCCGAGCAATTGAAGTATAGCCCCTACGATGTGGTGGTTTTTCAAGAGCTATTCTATCGAAGGAGTAGGCGGATTATTGCCAAAGAACTTCAATCTGAATTTCCTGCTCAAACTAACGTCCTCAACAAAAAATCCATCGCCCTGAAGACAAATGGGGGTGTCATGATTTTTAGTCGCCACCCAATTAAAGAAATAAAAGAAATCAGGTTCAAGAATCGCAGCGGGCCTGATCGACTATCCAGAAAAGGAGCTATGCTGGCTGCGATAGACGTTAATGGAAACAAGGTGCAAATCATTGGCACTCACTTACAAGCCTTCGGCATGCAAGAAACAATGTACAGCCAGTATCAGCAGTTGTATGATGAGCTTTTGAAACCCAATGAGAAAAAAGGCATCCCGCAGTTCATCTGCGGAGATTTTAATACGATCAAGGAATTGCCTAAAAATCTGCCTGCCAATCTACCCAAGAACTTTGCGCAGCGAATTGCACGATATGAAACCATGCTGCAAACGTTGCAGGCAAGTGATGGCGATCTGGACGGGGAACATCAGTTTACGATGGACAGACCTAACAACGATCTCTGCGAGAAAAGAAAAGAATTCCGCTTGTTGTTAGATTATTTCCTTTTTCGCCCCATGACTTCTAATCTAACCATTGCAAAAAGAAAGGTGCAAATCATTAGATATCCATGGCGTAATGGCAACAAAGATCTTTCTGATCATTTCGCGTTGGAGGCCGTTGCAACTAGTTTTTAAAAATCGATTGACAAATGTGGAAGTTCACTACGCGCCTCCCACTTCATCCGTGTTGATATAGTTGATCAACACAAACGTAACGAACAAGCCCGAGAAC
>JABFSY010000481.1 GCA_013140395.1 Cyclobacteriaceae bacterium | reverse complement strand
GGAATTAATTCAGATGAATGCACTTTCTGTAGCCCTGCAAATGGGGCCAATGCCAGACTTTCCACAGCAACTTCCCGATAGTATTTTCATAAATAAAGATCCAAAAAGAGTAAACAGAAACAATACAACCGAGTATACAAAACCTTTCACGTATGGTGTTCCTTTGGGAAACAATGAAGGCAAGAATAATATTATTTGGTACACCACGTTGACAAATGAGTCAATTGATTATTTAAAAAAGACAACTGATAATATCAGAATACATTATATCTGTTTTGGCCCCAATATCCATCAAAGGTATATGATGTTTTTCCAACATTCATTCCGACATCTAGGACAGATACGGGAAGTAAAAGCACACCCAAAATATCCGAAATAGATTTTGAACTAGAAATCAAGTTAAAAAAATGGGGAGTTATGTTTTAGTTGGCGAACGAAACCCAACTTTATCAAGGGCAGAACAGGGAGTAAGAGAAATTTGGAGCGGTTGTCAAGAATTATAAAATAATCTTACCTTTTCTTATATTCGTTTACTCAAAACCCCATACCTATGCCTGCCTTTCATGTTGCCAAATCCATCACCATTCAGGCTTCGCCTGAAAAAGTCTATTCCATCATCAGCGATTACCACCATTGGCCAGCTTGGTCGCCTTGGCTAATTACAGAACCAGGTGTGAAGGTGGAAGTAAAAACAGGAGGCAAAGAATACAACTGGAACGGAAAACGCACGGGCAGTGGAGAAATGAAAGTGCTGAAAGAAAATGGCCCGCATCGGTTGGACATGGTGGTTCATTTTTTAAAGCCATGGAAGTCCACTTCGCCTGTGTGGTTTGAATTAAAACCACAAGGGCAAGCCACCGAAGTAACGTGGGGCATGACGGGCAGTCTTCCTTTCTTTATGTTTTTTATGACGAAGATGATGACTGCGTATATCGGCATGGACTATGAGCGTGGGCTTCGTATGCTAAAAGATTATGTGGAGACAGGCGCAGTACCTTCCAAGCTGGATTTTAAAGGCATCCATCAATACGCTGGAAACAAATACATCGGAATCAAAACAACCTGCACGATGGATACGCTTTCTATCAAAATGGGGGAAGATTTTGGTAAGCTCTCCACGTGGGCAGCGAAAAATGCTAACCAAATGGCAGGCCCTGGTTTTTCAATCTATCACATTTGGGATGTAGTAAAAAATAAAGTTGTTTATACATCTGCCTTTCCTGTCAAAGAAATACCTAATCAGTTGCCCGAAGGATTTATCACTGGCACCATTCCCGCGATAAAAGTAAATACCATTGCGCACATAGGACCGTACAAACATTTGGGCAATGCGTGGACAACGCAATACATGATGCAGCGCGGCAAGGAGTTTAAGCACCGCAAAGGAATTGATCCATTTGAAGTCTACATGAATATGCCGGGTCAGGTATCGGATGAACAGTTAGTTACTGAGATACATTTTCCGGTTGCGTAGTAATCTCTACAAATAGGTGATCGTTGCTGAAATCATTTGCAATTACTAAGAATTTTTTTGTTAAAATGTATTTCCCAATATGGGAACTTTTGTTACCTTTGATGAAAAGGTAAAACTTGAGAGTAATTGCTAAGAAAGTTCTGCGAGAATTTTGGATAAAACATTCCAACTGCGAACAGCAACTCAAATCTTGGTATCAAGAAGCAGAAAAGAGTGTGTGGAAGAATACACACGAGATAAAAAAAGAATACCCAACAGCAAGTATTCTTGGAGATAATAGAATAGTGTTTAATATTAAGGGAAACAATTACAGACTCATTGTTAAGATTAATTTTCATTACCAAATGATGTGGATTCGATTTATTGGAACACATAAAGAATACGATAGGATTGACGCAACTAAAATTTGACCATGAACCTAAAACCAATCAGAACTAAGAAAAATTACCAACAAGCCTTGGATAGATTGGAAGTAATTTTTGACGCCAAAAAAGGAACCTCTGAGGGTGATGAATTGGAGATATTGGGGATTTTGATTGATCAATATGAAAACGAACATTTTCCTATAGACTTACCCGATCCCATAGAAGCTATTAAATTTAGAATGGAACAACTCGGCTATACGCAAACCGATTTGGCAAGAGTAGTTGGACTAAAAAGCAGGGCAAGTGAAATCCTTAGTGGAAAGAGAAAATTATCACTCGAAATGATCAGGCAACTCCACGACAAATTAAATATCCCAACAGACGTCTTGATTCAGGTGTACTAGTGGTACGAAACCCTCTTCGGCAGGGTAGCGAAAAGCCCACAGGGCGTGCCTCGCGCTCCGAGGACTGCAGCGGATAGCTACGCTTTGCGAGAGCCCTCGTTTAATCGGGCCCACCTGCCGCCCTAAGTGATCTAGGCAAAACCAAATTCTGCTTACATTCGTATAGGCTTCACCCACCATTTATGAAAAACGTATGCGGTTTCCCTTTACAATTTGGAAGACAGGCGCCCTACTTTGTCTGGCGAGTTTTGGCTTTGCACAAACACCCTCCCTTCAAGTC
>JABFSY010000254.1 GCA_013140395.1 Cyclobacteriaceae bacterium | reverse complement strand
TCAACGAAACCAAATCCTTTTTTAGGTCGGGGTCGTTGACAGTAGAAAGGGCTTGTAAAATGGCTGAATTCGTAATACTCATGGTGTTACAACTATAAACCTTTAAATGGAAAATTGGTTCGCAAGGTAGAAAGAATCAGGTTAGCCGGCAGGTGAGATCAACACTTTTTGACTAAAAATTTGATGACGAAAGGGTATCTTTGTGGATTATAGAATTTCGAAACCACCACTCAATAAACTAGTACTCGGCTTGATCACTCGCGATACCATTGAAGAAGTCAAAAACCGCATCGACATTGTAGATGTGATTAGCGATTTTATCACACTCAAGAAATCCGGGGCAAACTACAAGGCGCTGAGCCCGTTTGCGAACGAAAAGACACCTTCTTTTTTTGTCGTTCCGGCCAAAGGGATTTTTAAAGACTTTAGCAGCGGAAAAGGAGGGGATGCGTTTTCGTTTGTCATGGAGCACGAGAAGTTGAGCTATGCTGAAGCTATCCGCTACCTCGCAAAAAAATACGGAGTTGAAATAAAGGAAGACAAGATCAGTGATGAGGGAAAGGCCGAGCAAAGTGAGCGTGAAGGTCTTTACATACTCATGAACTTCGCCAAAGAATATTATAAAAATATTCTTCACACTCATGATGAAGGCAAGGGCATTGGGCTCAGCTATTTTCGCGAACGAGGTTTCACAGATCGCACCATCGAAAAGTTTGAATTAGGTTTCGCTTTAGAAGGGTGGGAGTATTTCAGTAAAGAAGCTATTGCAAAAGGTTACAATAAGGAACTGCTGGAAAAAACCGGTTTGGTCGTTAGGAAAGAAGATAACCCTGACGGTACGATCAGGACGTATGATCGCTTTCGCGGTCGCGTCATTTTCCCGGTGCATAATATTTCCGGCAAAGTGATCGCCTTTGGCGCCCGCATGATGGGCAAGGAAAAGAACCAGCCGAAATACATCAATTCACCTGAGACAGACATTTATCATAAAAGCGATGTACTCTATGGCCTATATCAGGGAAAAAACGCCATCCGGCAACAAGATGTTTGTTACCTGGTAGAAGGCTACACGGATGTGATTTCAATGCATCAATCTGATGTGGAGAACGTGGTGGCTTCCTCGGGCACCGCACTGACAGAGAGCCAAATCAAGTTGATACATCGTTTCACTGAGAACGTAACTGTTTTGTTTGATGGCGACTCAGCCGGTATCAAAGCCGCGTTGCGGGGTATCGATATGATTTTGAAAGGCGGACTCAACGTTCGTGTAGTTTTATTCCCCGATGGTGAAGATCCAGATAGCTATTCGCGCAAAGTAGGAACCACAGAGTTTCAAAAATTCCTCAAGGATCGAACTCAAGATTTCGTTTCGTTTAAAACGAGCTTGTATGCAAAAGAGGCAGCCGGAGATCCGATCAAGAAGGCTGAGTCAATCAAAGAAATTGTTACCAGCATTGCGCTGATTCCAGATCCGGTGAAACGGTCTGTGTATATTCAAGAGACGAGCAACTTGCTGAAGATGTCTGAGCAGGTTTTGCTCAGCGAGTTGAATAAGATTTTAATACAAGAACGGAGGAAAAACGAAAAAGAAAAGCTTCGCGAGCAGGAGGAAGGACCAATAGCCGCAGATCCAACGGTGGAGGTTGCGCCCGCTAAGATTGATACACAAAACATGGTGTATTATCAGGAACGCGAAACGATCCGTTTACTTTTGAACTACGCTGACAATCAATTAGAAAGCCAGCGACTATCCGATTTTTTAGTGCGCGAATTAGAAGATGTGGAATTTGTCAATCCGGTATTCAATGAGATATATCACACCTTCAAAAAAGGTATTGAAGCCGGAGAGCCGTTAGACAATCAGTTTTTTGTCAGAAAGGGAAGTGAGCAAGTCAAAAGAATGGTTACAGATTTAGTCACTCCACGGTACGAGACCAGTCAGCATTGGGGAAATAAGTTTCATATTTATTTCTCCAAAGAAGTAGATGTACTGAATGAACTGGCTTTGACTAATGTCTTGCGGCTGAAGTTCAGGGTCGTACAGAAAATGATGGAAGATAACTTGCAATTAGTCAAGCAGGCGGAATTCGCGGATGATTTGGATTTATTAGATAAATCGTTGGAAACACAAACAGGGCTAAAAAAAGCGGAAACAGAACTAGCTGGCCTTTTAGGCATAGTGGTAGCGAAATAACGGAACTCTTGGTTGGAAAGATTGTTAATAATAGGTACGGAAAGTAGAAACGAATGAGCGATAAAGTTAAAATTAACACCATTGAAGAGGCCATTGAGGAAATCAAAAATGGCAAAGTAATCATTGTGGTTGATGATGAAGACCGTGAAAATGAAGGTGACTTCATTTGTGCAGCCGAATCGATCACACCAGAAATTGTAAACTTCATGGCGACACACGGCCGAGGTTTGATTTGTGCCTCGATTAGCGAAGAGCGTTGCGAAGAATTGGGTCTTGAGCTAATGGTCGGAAAAAATACAGCCGTTTATGAAACTAACTTCACTGTTTCAGTT
>JABFSY010000244.1 GCA_013140395.1 Cyclobacteriaceae bacterium | reverse complement strand
GGTTGTACGCCTTGCCATCGGGATATACATCAATCAGTTTGATAGTAACGTCTGTATCTTTTACATCCAATGATAAATACAGCGTGGACTCAATAAACCCGCTCACTTCCATTCCTTCTTTTAGCGGCTCGGAAGTATACACCAGAATATCATCGCGCAATTCCATTTGCGATTGATCAAACGCTCCTCCGGTTACGGCATTTCCCGTGCAACACACGTGTCCTCCATAGGAAGAAACCGGGTTGGCCGGATCATAGGTGAAGGCATCCGGCTTGTCGCTGGACGGAATCTTCGCCACCAATTTACCATTGCCATTGCGGGTATTCGCTTTGCCTTCGCTGCTCAAAAAGTAATCGGTCATCACCGCCTTGGCAGGTGGCCATGTCTCAGAAGTTTGCCATTTGTTGCTGCCCATGGTAAAGTACTTCACCCGCGCAGTGTTTTTCTTGAAATCATTCTGTTCTCCTTTTAATAGCATGTCAAACCAACCCCAGGTGAGTTCATCGTAATTCAATCGGGCATCGCCCATGCTGCGCTCTCCTACCACCGTGTTTTCAGTAGCGCGTTTGTATGCACAATGCAGCGTAGGGGCAATCACCAAATATTGATTGTCGGCTATTTCCTTATTTGAATTTTTGCGCATCTGATTGAATAAAGTCAGGTTAGGGCTAGATGATACATCGTACCACGAAACAAACCAGTAGGCCGGCACATTCATCGGCATGTTATCATGATAGAGTCCGCCTTTGAACCAGGCCGGATCATTTGGCTTGCGCCTGATTATGTCTTCGTAAACTCCTTTTTGACCGTTTACATTTTTGATGATGTCTTGCACGGGCAAATGTTGCAACGCCTGTGCCCAATCTACTTTAGGCATTTCGGTGGCCATGTCGTAGAAGCGTTGCACGCGCACTAAATCTGCCTGCGTAATATCTTTTGGGAAGGTGGGACGAAACGCATCGTTCTGTGTTCCATATAACCAGGACGTGAATAACATTTGTTGCGCTCCTCCGCGAAACCAATTTCCTTGTTCATAAAATTCTCCTACCCTACCCACACCTGCACCAAAGCCTTGTGCCACCATAGCGGCCAGGGCCGGATGGTTGAGAGAGGCAACCGCCATCTGCCACTCGGCCGTGGACGAACAACCAATCACACCAATTTTTCCATTCGACCAGGATTGCTTCGACATCCACTCAAAGGCATCATAGCCATCTGTTGTGGGTGTACCCAGAATGTCCCATTGCCCTTCGGAGAAAAATCTTCCGCGTTCATTTTGTACAACATAGGCATAGCCGCGCTGCACCGCATCATACGCAGCTTCTAATCCACGGGTGCGCATTTCACCATCACCCCACGTATTAAAATTGTACGGTGTCCTAGAAAAAACGATCGGCACTTTCGCATCGCCCTTCGGTCGGTAGATGTCGGTGGCCAACTTTACTCCATCGCGCATGGGCATCATCACCTTTTGATCGATGATGGCAATGGCTTCTAATTTTTTGTAGATGTCGGTAGCTTGTTGCGACCAACCTAAAATGGAGGTAGCAACAAACAGGAAAAGCAAGCAGATTTTTCTCATAAGGAGGTAGGGTTATCGAATTTGTATTGAAGGTATAGGATTAATTGACAATTGACAATGAATAAATGACAGAAGGCGCAACGATTAAATGACTAGTTCAATCCGATGGATCGTCAGCACGAAAGACCGGGCACCACAAGAAATCAATGTAACTGTCAGCCTGAGCTTGTCGAAGGCTATTTGCAACTTCACTAATCAGGTTTCGACAGGCTCAACCTGACATCTCCGAAGCTATCGGGATCAACCTGACATCTCCGAATAAATGCAGTGTGTTTCGTGAGGACACGAACCACGGGTGAGAGAACTGGATGCAATAGTCCTATTTCTCATATTCAATTTTAGTGATACGCCAGACAAACTCTCGCGTGGGGGTTTTCACAATAGCCTCCTCTCCTACTTCTTTTTTCAGCAGTGCCTGTGCCATGGGTGAGTCCATCGAGATGTAATCTTTCGCTCCAATCAATTCTTCGCCACCTACAATGCGGAAGCGGTTTTTCATACCGCTATTGTTTTCAATTTCAACCCAGGCCCCAAACATCACCTTCCCTTCCTGATAGGGTGAATAAGTTACCACTTTCAGGTCGTCAATGCATTTGCGCAAATACAGGAGGCGCTTGTCAATTTCGCGCAGGCGTTTTTTGTTATAATGATAGTCTGCATTTTCAGAGCGATCGCCCAGGCTTGCCGCCCAGTTCACTTTTTGCGTGGTGTCGGGGCGCTCCACCCGCCACAGGTGATCGAGCTCCGCTTTCAACTTTTCTAAACCTTCAGGCGTGATCAGTAGTGTTTTCATTGAAAAATTCTTTACAGGGCCATTTCTTATTTGCTCATCGAGCAAGCCCTATTCACTTTTTAGTTGCCCGATTGATGTAGTAGACGTTGAGGGCGTCTGAATTGCTTTCAATGATATCCGGTCGCTTGTCTCCATTCAAATCTGCGGTAATGATATCATAGGTATCAAACTTCTCAGCACTGAGCATCATCTTCTTCCAAGCGGTGCCATTTCCATTATTCAAGAAAACGGTATTGGGTGCTCCCACATTGGCAATAATAATATCTATACTGCCATCGAGGTCTAGATCGTCTATGGCCACAGAATAAGACTCGTCATTGCTGGGATCAAAAACAATCGAGCGTGCATACTTCATTTCCCGATCTCCAAAATAGATCACATTCGGTTCTCCGATATTGGCCGTCACAATATCCAAAAAACCATCTTTATCCAAGTCTACCAATGCTACTGCCCGTGTTTCATCTTTGCCGGTGCCGAAGGGTATCTTCTTTTCAAAGCCTACTTTACCGTTGTTGAGATAGATAAAATTTTGTTGACCATCGCGGTTGGCCAAAACTAAATCGTTGTGTCCATCGCCATTCATGTCGGCCACTTCGACATCAATCGTTGATTCATTCTTACCTCCAAAATTTCGGGTCTCAGTAAATACACCCTTACCGTTGTTCAGGCATATTTCATTCTCCGCCCCTCTGTTCGTCACGATGATATCGATATCACCATCCTTATCAATATCTGTGGTAGTCAGGTTTCGAGTAGGTACATATGGTTTGCCGAAGGAGCTTCCTCTTTTGAAATTCCCTTTGCCGTCATTAATATAAACCGCACTGGGTGCCATGTCGTTGCCTACCGCTACATCTAGATCGCCATCGCCATCAAAATCTGCTAACTCAGCAGCATAGGTAGTTTCATTGATATCATCGAGCGGTCGTGACACAGTAAAGACGCCAACGCCATTGTTAAAGAAAACTCTGTTTTGTTCGGGCCAATGCCTGCCGTTGGCGACTACCGCATCGATGTCTCCATCATTGTCGATATCCCCTACCCCAATGGAGGCCGTCTTGTCGTGGGGAGCGCCTAATACAAATCGCTCGCTCGTCACAAACTCTATGTTTTGACTAAAGACAAATGGGCTTGCAAGCCAGCAAACAAAAACGAATAGATACTTCATGGGCTAAATTAATGTATGTAAAAGTACGCAATGAATTAGGTATTGTATAAATGAAAAATAAAGCGGCAACGCGATACAAACGCGCGAGCAGCGAAGAATACGTTGCGAACCTCTTTTCATTAAATGCAGCTGTTCCCATATCAGTGACTCGGTATTTTGTTTTACTCAGGTAACATAGTGGTGAGTGGATGACTGTTATTCGAGCAAGCTTTTATGTAGTACTGTTATTCTGTAATGAAGTCATTACCCGATGACAAGGTTTAGCCAAATGCCTGACTAAAATCAGTTCTCCTATAAGCGCAACATCGTTATCATTGAACTTACAATACGTTTCAAAATACGGTGAAGTTTTCGTCACTTATATTCGCTTTCTTACTTTCAATCGTAAAAGCCTCCGCACAAGGTTCCACCGAATACGGCTCCGGACTGAAAGTACCATTGAATGAAAAAGGGGATAAATACGTTCGGTTTGTCGTGTGGAATCAGATCTGGGCTCGCTACCTGGAAAACAATCCGGGCTCACTGATCAATGGTGAGGAAAAAACTGATACTTGGGATGTAAGCGCCAGGCGTCTTAGAATGTTAGTCTATGCGCAAATTTCACCACGCTACCTCATTGTTACACATTTTGGAATTAACAACCAGACATTTGGAAGTGGCGGAGGAAGCGGCACGGGTGACACCGGGCCTTACGGCACCGGTAAAAAGCCCCAATTGTTCTTTCATGATGCGTGGAATGAGTATGCGATTGTTCCCGCAGTGGATATAGAGACCGGAAAACAAAACAAGTACAATGTATACCTCGGTGGCGGCCTTCACTATTGGTGGGGCATCAGCCGACTATCAAGTGCTAGCACACTCAATTCGTTGACCATTGATGGACCTATTGTCAATTGGCCGCTGGTAGAAGTAAGCGACCAGTTTGTACGCCAATTCGGAATCTACACCAAGGCGCAACTTGGAAAAATAAATTACACGCTTTCCGTCAACAAGCCATTTGCCACGAACCGAAAACCTGAATTTGATTTTGTCAAAGGCACCCGCGTGGCTGTCGACAATAACGGTGATCCTGCGCCTGCTTTGACAGGTTATTTTGACTACCACATCTTCGAACAAGAATCAAATGTGCTGCCCTATCGCGTGGGCACTTACATTGGTACGAAAAAGGTACTCAACTTCGGGTTTGGTTTTTATCACCAAAACAATGGAACACGCAGCACCGACATTGCCGGTGTTATTGCCAAACATAACATTACCCTGCTGGGCGCAGACTTATTTGCCGACTTGCCTTTTGGCAACAAAGAAAAAAATATGGCGTTTACCGCGCACGCGGTATTTTACAATTACAACTTCGGACCCAACTACATTCGCACGATCGGGTTAATGAATACTTCTACTGAATTCACCCCAAACCTATTGAACGATCAAAGAACATTGAATGGGCCAGGTATTCAACGGATGTTTGTTGGCACAGGAAATATTTTCCATACTCAAGCGGGCGTACTACTGCCAAAGCCAAAAACCAACAAACTCCGCATTCAACCTTTTGCTGCTTACACCTGGAAAAAACTTGACTATCTCGATGAAAACGGAAATTACTTCGACATTGGCACAAATTTTTTCCTCGATGGGCACCATGCCAAAATCACCCCGCAGTTTAGCACCCGCCCATTGTATTTCCAAAGAGGTGACCAGCGTGTGGTGGATGGCATTCGGGGCGAGTTTCTTCTTCAACTACAAATATTTCTATGATCACAATAAATGCTGGCCAGAAACTTATTTGAGGCTGATCGCCTGCCCTCGTTTTGCAGATCTTTTTGCAGCGTCTAAAATTTCCATCACCACCATATTGTTTTCCAACGAGGAAAGATCGTACCGTGCCAGCATTATCTCGGTTCGGATGACCGCTGCAAAAAAGGAAAATGGATCATTATACGGAGGCGGTCGTTCTGCCAACGTGTGCTTTGTTTCTTTGTATCCATCATAGCCTACTGCCTTGCGCATGCGAAGATCATTACGGTTGTCGGCATACACGACCCCCAAAGTTCCATATACCTCCATATCTTTTCTACCGATGGGCCAATTCCAGGAAGCCTGTATCGTGGTTTTAGCATGCGGATAGGTGAGCAGTATTGTTGCTTCATCATCCACCGCGGGATTATTTTCTTTCTGCAATTGTTGGGTAACAGCCGTAACGGAAAGGGGCTTTCCCTCCATCATCCAGGTAGAAATATTGGCACCATAGCAACCAAAATCCGTAATAGCACCTCCCCCATTTTTGATGGGATCGATAAGCCATTCCAAAAATTCTTTGTTGACACCAATCTTTAGGGGCCCGCGGTGCCCATCTCTAATCACGAGCTGACTAACGAAGCCGATGCTATCGCTCTTCAATAATTCGCGTGCCGCATGTACGGTCGGGTACCAGGTGGTTTCATAATTAGTCAGCAGATGAATTTTATATTTTTTTGCGAGTGCCTGCATGTTGCGTGCATGTTCGAGGCTCACGGCCAATGGTTTCTCCACCATCACGTGAATGCCCAGCGGTGCACACGTTTCTACGATTGCCAGATGCTCGTAAATGGTACCAAAGGCAGTAACAGCTTCCGGTTTTACTTTGGCGATCATTTCTTCCATAGACGAAAAAACTAAATCCATGGAAAGGCCATGCTGTTTCGTATAGCGAAGGGCCAGTTCTTTATTGGTTTCTACGATACCAACAAGGGTAATAAAATCGTCTTTCGGTCGACCCAAGATCCAGTGAACGTGCGTGTGTGTTAACCCAACAACCCCCACGCGCAAAGGAACTCGCTGCCCTTGGGCATGAAAAATCATCAATAAACAAAAGAGAAGGAACTGAATTGATTTCTTATGCATAGTGTTTTGAGGATCCTTAAAGATACAAAACGCGGGTTCTTGTCAAAAATGACTTGCCACGGAAATTAATTCTTTACCAACCAAAGCAGGCTGATTCCAGTATTGTTAATTTTACAGGATGTCAAACGTATTAAGGGTTAATGATCAACTCAGCAGCAAGGATTTATTTGATGCCTTCAAAACACAATTGACAAAAGATTTTGAGCAGAGTAATTTTGATGCGGAATTCATCAAAGACCTGGAACCAGACTTTGCAGACATTCACGAAAAAATCGTCAATGAACTCCTGCGCTTTAAAAAAAAAGCAGACTCTCATTTAATGCAGTTGCTCAATCGAATCGATATTAGTGAAGCGCAACTACGGAGATACCTCAGCGAACACCAAACTGAAAATCGCCTGAGTACGATCGCAGTACTCATTATCAAGCGCATCTTGCAAAAAGTGGTTATCAAGCAGCATTATAAACGGAAGGAAAAGCAATAGCAGTTTTTCAAAAAAAATTGAATTTTCCATTCTATGCAGTCTTACAAACTAATTTAAATTCGCACATTTAAAAACCGACCTATCGTTGGTGCATGAAATGCAGGCACATAACAGTAATATGCTAATCGGAGCGGTAGACTTGTTGCTACAAAAAAACGGGCACTAACAACTTCGGGGCCCGGAACTTTTGGGTGCTTACTTTTCTTTGATCTTCTTTATTTCTTTCACGATGATTTGTTTCCCATCTTTTAGGATGGTATCAATCTTCACAATTCCATCTACGTCTTTGTCGATATTTACTTCTATTTCCTTCATCAGGTCATTGTGCATTTTCATTCTATGATGTCCGCCAGGACCTGTGGTTCTGCCCAACAAAAAACCAAGGGTGCCAAAGATGACAGCTACCAAAAGAATCACTAGCCAGTTTTTGTTAAAATTCTCCATGCGCGATGTGTTTAGTGTACAAGTATACTATTAAAAATTTAAAATTGTAAAAATGTAACCTGAGCAAGTCATCAATCTTCGCAATAAGGGTTGGTTTACTTAGTTGATGCCCAACCCCCGAACTTCAAATCGTTTCTTTCTTTTTAAGTAGTTAACGAAGGTTATATTAAGACATGATGATTATCATATAGCACTCAACTCATTCTTGGTAAATAGTACCACCGCAGCACCTTAACGAATAGGGTTGGGAACTATGGAAATGAACGATCAAGTCAACGTCATTATTCAAACACTGGATACCCATTCGGCAGAGTCTGTAACAGAAGGATTAAAGGCCGTCAAAGCGATTAGGACTTTATCCTTCGAAGAGAAAATAGCGCTATCCAAAGCTTTTTCTGATGTATTCTTTCACGTGCATGATGCCAGCACTACCCAATTGCCCAAACAGGCGGTGCGAATAGAAAGGCTTATCGCCCAATGTGGACCTGAAATGTTTCCCTTTCTCTTAGAAGAAATTCTGCATGCCGACACTGAGTCATCTGTATTTTTTGGCCGGAGTTTGGCCCGCAGTGGAGTACCCGCTCTGGAGTACTTACTTTCAAAACTTGATGAACACCGTAATCATGACCACGATCTAATAAACTTGTTGCAAACTCTTGCCCTTTTTGCGATACCTGAAGTGGTGGAAACATTGCCAAACATCCTCACCATTGCGCAACATCACAATCATCAAGTTACTGCCATGGGGTTATATGCGGCAGGAAGGATTGTACAAAAACACAAAGTCAACGCATTTCCGGAAGAACTAAGGTCACACTTTTTTGATGCGGTTTTCCGATTTTTATCAAACCCCCAAGTGCTCGTTCGAAAAAATGCGGCCCGCACCCTCGGCAAGATGTTGCGCAAAGGATTACTGACTCGGGATAACGAGAACAAACTGTATAAGACCTTTCTTGCCATCGCTGGCCGCGATGAACACAATTGAGACCGCGCTTTTATTGTGAGGCGCGAAGCCGAAGATTTTCTTCCGTACTTCTGTCAGTCTTCGCT
>JABFSY010000425.1 GCA_013140395.1 Cyclobacteriaceae bacterium | reverse complement strand
GTAACGCTCAAGCGATAACATGACTTGTGCGTGCAACTGATTTTCTTGAAATACATTGAGAAAGTTTGCCTTGCTGATGAGGGTAAGTACCTCAAGTTTATGATTGATGTTAACAAGCGATATCGGAACACTAACAACTGCCAATGCCACCATGCTTATGGCAATCATTTTATTGACAGGACTGAGCAACTTATATAAAACCAAAGGAAGAAACAGAAAAGAGATGTAGGCGATTATACCGGCAACAATGCCTAATCGAAAAAGCGTTTCGTTAGCCACAATGTTACTAAAGGTAGCAGCGGCATCGCTCCGTACAATGAGCTTGGATGGCACATAGAGTAAACTAAAGATTCCTGTTAGCACAAGAACTAAATAAAATAAACCAGCTATTCGCGCAATCTTTTTGTTTGAGTCCATTCTAAGAATTTGTTAAAAAGCTTTTGTTGCAGTTCACGCGTCAAGACCATCCGAAGTTCCAGACGTTTTTTTTACTCTTGGCCATTTCCAGGCAAGCCAAACAATCAACAGCGTAATGCAACTCTCCACAATAGCATAGAATACGTAGGCGGCTATCTCAGGAGTGAGAGGGATTGATGTAGCTGCAATCAATAACATAATCCCTGTGAAGATGATACCAAAAACTATATTTACCCAGCGCGTGAGAGCGGGCGAGGAGAGGATGGTTAAAATAATGACAAGCGAAGGAAACGACATCAAAACAGAAGCTGCAAAAACTTTAATTGGACTATTTAGCAAGGTGTCGCCCGAAACAAGTTTGCCAGCCTGGCCAGGTATGTACAGCGCAAAGTAATCGCCATATATATAGAAAAACATCACAGCGACCCAAAGGGCAGCCAATTTAATCCGAATGTTGACGTGGGCTTTATCCAACGGTAGGTTGTTGTTCATGATTACGTTGTCAATAAGTGTTACAAGAGGTAAATGTTGTAAGACGCCCAACTTAATTAAAAGTTACATTTTAGCTAATGGGAATTTTATTTCTTAGCAGCTACAAGGTGTATAGTCTTTGTGGACACTAATATTATTGCAGGTCGAATAAGCAGATGTAATACTACACCTAATAAAGTTAGAATAGACCCAATGATAATCGGAAGCACCCCACCAAATGTAAAGGTCATGCTAATGACAAAGCCAAGAAAACATTCTGCTCTATAAATAGGGAAGAAGAGGGCAAGTGCAAGAAGCCCTATCATCATATAGAATGGGACCTCCTTATTCCCGAGCGTGAAAAAAATTGAAAGCACTGTTCCAAATAACAGCGCACCGACAAATCCATAAACTACCGGAGAGGGTATGTTTGCTTGTTTTGAATCTCTATTCTTTCCATTATCAATTCTCCTTTGAATACGATAAGATAGAAACCAAGTGAGTAGGGGAAGCGAAAGTCCGCCCCACCAATTAGAAAATGAGGGCAAATCCTCTTGAGCTAGTAAATGATGACTGGGTACGCCTCCATGGTAATAATTCCAAATCAGAAGTGACCAGATCGCAATCGTTACTAAACCGGTTAAGTATAAACGGTATCTAAAAAATATCTTGTCATTCATGAACTGAGATTTTGAGTTTTCATTCCTTGGTTGCAGTTAATGAACGAAAAGATATCTGTGGGGTTGCCGCGCTGATCTAATCCATTAGAAACATGCTTGAAATGCTGATTAGAGAAGGGATAAAGGCCAGTTGGTTCTGACTAACTGAGTTAACTCAACTCCATCATATTCCTCAACTGACTAATCTTCTCCATTATCTCCTTTCCCTTGGGGCGAGAAACGGGAATGGAAAAATCCGAACCATTGATTTTTAGTTTGTATCCGTTGGTGTTGCCACTGATCGCGCTGATGGCATTAACGTTTACAATATACGATCGGTGACAGCGAAGGGTAAACGAGTTATCCAGTTGCGATTCGAGGTTTTTAAGATTTACTCTCAGCAATTTTTTTTGAATAGCTCCCGCTTCTTTCCACATCACCGTAGAATAATTATCATCAGCTTCTATAAATAATAAATCCGGGAGATTAAAAGAAAGGCTTTCGCTTGTATCTGAATAGAGAGTAATTTGACTAGTCGTTTTTATTGATTCTTTGGCCTCGCGCTTAAGCGTTTGAATTTTTTGGAGCTCTTGATTCGTCTTGATTGCCTCGCGCAAGCTCTGTTGTAAGAGCTGTGCTTTCAAAAATAAGGTGCAAAGTGCAATCGGTATGATTCCTTTGATTGCAACCTGCACTATCGTATGTCTCGCAACAGTTAGCCACCCCATGTCGAAAGGGCAGAAAAACATTTTTTCGAGAACAGTAGCAATCGCCCAGATCAAAACTAAATGCCAAGCGTTGAAAACAATGTATTTTTTAATGGTCCATGCGGTGGGATCCAACAACGCAGGAAAAATTCGCGGAAGCACCAAAAGATTAAAAAGCAGTGCTCCAAAGGTGATTAGCCCATGAAGCCACTCTAGCCCATCGGCAAAAGAAAACTCAGATTCTGTTTTGAATAGGTAGAGGAACAGGGTAACAAAGGCGCTGAGAACCGTAACCAACAAAAAATTCTTGCGGTCGTCATTCAAATAGAAAGGGAAGGGAGCGTTGAGCCAATCCGAAAATCGCTGCGTCCACGAACCTTGCAGCGAATTGATTTCTGAAGATTTAACTAGCTGGGTCTGCTCCATACACCACAAACTTAAAAACTAGTGTTTGGGTTGCAAAAACATCAGCATTAGAGTGGTGAAGGGTAGCTTTGTGGGGTGAATTGGGCCTAACTGTTCTACTTGATCCGGCTTTTTCATAGGCAAGTCGCTGAGATTACATTTTGTTCGGTGGCTGATTGGTACATGACAGAAAAAGAAGTTCAAGAACTTTTAAGCCATAGCGTGCTACCTTATTTAGTACCTTAGAGCTACAGAAAGCCTCCCATCAAACCCATTTTGCGATGAAAAGCACATTGATCTTTATTTCATTACTTCTCGTGTTGACAACGTGTGCTGACAAGAAGCCAACTTTTGAAGCTCCGATTCTCAAGAACATTGGCGACTATCAAGTGAAGGTTACCACGCCATCTGAGTACGCCCAACTTTTTTTTAATCAGGGGATCATCATGGCCAATGGATTTAATCATGCGGAAGCAGAGCGATCATTTCGCGAATCTATCCGTCAAGATTCCACCTTTGCTATGGGCTATTGGGGAATCGCCTATGTGCTAGGCCCCAACTACAATTCGGGAGGCCAAAATATGGGAGCCGTCAACGACATCAAGCAAGCTGTGCAAAAAGCCGTGAGGTTTAGTAAAAGCGCTTCCGCTTGGGAGCAAGCCATCATCAAAGCAATTGAAGTTAAGTTTCCTGCTGATTCAATCACAACCAATAGCGAACGATATTCTGCTTCCATGAAAGCAGCCTATGCTCAATTTTCGGAAAATGATTTTGTGGCCACGCTGTATGCGGAGTCGATTATGAATTTACATGCGTGGAATTTTTTCGTTCGTAAAGGAGGTGCGCCTCAACCATGGACACCCGAGCTACTACAAGTGATTGAACGCGCGATGACCATCAATCCCAAAAATCCTCTTGCCAACCATCTTTATCTACACGCCACGGAGGCGGGGTCTGATTTTGATAAAGCACTGATCAGTGCCGAGCGCTTAAAAACATTGGTGCCATCCGCAGGGCACCTCGTGCACATGCCCTCACATATTTACATCAATACCGGAGACTATCATGAAGGATCGATCGCCAATGAAAAAGCAGTAGTAGCCGACAGCATTTATGTCGCTGAATGCAAGTCGCAAGGCGTGTATCCGCAGTATTACTACCCCCACAACTACCATTTCCTGGCCGCCACAGCCACGTTTGAAGGCAGAGGTGCAAAAGCAATTGAAGCCGCCTACAAGACCGCGAGTATATTGGACAAAAAGTACTTTCGCGAGCCGGGATACGAAACCGTTTTGCATTACACGACTATTCCTTTTCACGTGCTGGTAAAATTTGAGCAATGGGAAAAAACAATAGCAACCGTTAAACCAGATGAAGACTTAGCTTACCCAAAGGCCATTTGGCACTATGCCAGGGGCATGGCATTTGCAAACTTGAACAAACTAAACGAAGCGCAAACTGAATTAGACTCGCTAAACAGATTGAGTGGCTCCGAGGCCGTTAAGAAAATCATTATTTGGTCCATCAATCCGGCCGAGCAGGTTTGTAAAATTGCATCGATGGTGTTGAACGCTGAGTTGATGACTAAGAAAGGCGACTACAAAATGGCAACGGAACTTCTCAAGCAAGCGATTGCATTAGAAGACAACTTGAATTACAACGAACCCCCCGATTGGTTTTTCTCGGTACGACACTTGTTGGGCAACGTACTGATGATCGCAGGTGACTATGCCGGGGCTGAAAAAATTTACCGCGAGGATCTGTCCACCTGGCCGAAAAATGGTTTTGCGCTGACAGGGCTTTATGAAAGCCTCAAGGCACAAAGCAAACTACCGGAAGCTGACGAAGTGAAAAAGCAGTTGGATGTAGCCTGGAAATATGCCGACTCAGATTTGAAATACTCGCGTATGGACGAAAGCAAAAGAAAAAACCTGACATTGAAAGTTGACGCGAATTCGCCCAATGAAGTAATTTATCTCGCGAGTTCTGTTTGTATAGCGAAGGTGAAATAGAAAATACTTCAACTAGCTATTGTCTCAAAAACACTTCCCGGTGCTTGAAAAAAGTTTGAGGGTTTTGTAATTTTTTTGCCGGAAACCCTACTAACTGGAAAAATGAATGATGGAAAGGAAAAAACGATTTAGACTCGGCAAGTATTCCTTGGTCATTGGGATTGCCGCAGGCTTTGTTGCGCTAGGTATGATCATTTCACTTTGGGAAGGCACCTCGGATGCGACAGAAATTTTCTTTACCGTGGGCATCGTGGCCTCTTCCATGGCCGTTTTCCTCCAGTCGATGGAAGAGCAAAAGAAAAAATCATGTAAAACTTCAACTCCTAAAATATGACGGCTACGAAAGAGAATTCAAAACCAAAAGATACTACTTTTAAATATAGCCGCTTTTTGTATGGCACACTTGTTTTGCTTTCGGTTTACTTCTTAGCAACCAAGCAAATCGATAGCGCCATGAGCAATCTGGGTATCGCACTTATCTTTGACCCATTCGACCAAAAAGTAACTTGGAAAAACAGACCTGCCTATCAACAGGTTTGGTTAATAGTTCACCTAAGTGTTGTGTTCGGCTTATTGGGTATTATGCTTTTTAATTGGCTGGCAAAATAGTGGAAACAGCCACCGCAATCTTCGAATCAGCTGTGCCAAAATACAGAAACCATTTTCCGTGAAAAGGAACTAGCCCCTCTACAAAACAAACCTGATCGATCTGCCCGGAAATTTCGTAAGGCTGATCGGGACGGAGAAAATTTTTCTCTAGGCGATCTATTATCCTAGAAGGGTCGCTTTTATCAAACAATACTTGGCCCGCACAGTATGCGCCTTTAGCAATGGCCGAATCTCCTCCTTCATCTAAGTTCATACCATTATAAATCAACACTATTCCTTTTTCAGTTAACAACGCGTAGGGACCGCTCTCCACTAACCGACTATCGAAATATCCTTTGCGGGGTTGAAGAACCGATTTGATTGTGTTGTTCTCTTCAATAGGTTGCCAACGAATTAAATCATCCGAAGTTGCCAGAAACAAGTCGGTGTCTCCAAAATACATCCAGTATTTTCCGTTTATCTTTTGCGCCACTATTTTCTCTCCCACTTGCTTGGCTACAATTGCTCCGGATTTGCTCCACGAGTCAATATATTTTCCTTGCAGTACTAGACCATGCTTTGTCCAATTAATCAAATTGGTAGAAGTGGCAATACACAACCGCGCCACCTTTCCATCATAAGCAGTATATGTCATAATGTAGGTCCCGTCTTCTCTTTCCACAATGCGTGGGTCTTCAATGCCACCTTCCCATTCATATCTTTTCATTTCATCCTCTGCGGGAAACAAAACCGGTTCCTTTTTACGAATGAAATGCAACCCATCCGTACTAAATGCTAATCCTAGTCTCGAAGTGCCCGCGTATTTTCCAATGGTATCCTCCGCCCGATAAATCAGAAAAACTGAATCGTTCCGAACTACTGCAGCCGGATTAAAAACATCCTTTTCTTCCCAGCTTACTTCCTTCTTTAAAATAGGGCAAAAAAACTTTCCGTTTCCAGCAGCCAGGATAGGATTCAGGCTATCAACTTTTACAAATGGCAGAATGGCCCAGGTGGAGTCGCTGACTTCCTTTGCCTGATTTTCCTTTTGCGGTGAGCAACCAAAGAGAAAGAGTACTCCAACAACACTGCTATAAAGCAGAAGCCTTGTAAAATAGTGAAAGTTCATAGATGCGAATATACTGAGGATATACCATGAACTTTCAAATTATATTAAGCTACCCTTTTAGTTTCACAAGTTGGACTTTTGCGTTTTCATTTTTGGGGTCTAACTCCAATACAAACTCGTATGCTTGAATAGCTTTTTCCTTCAATCCTGATTTTGCATACGCTTCCGCTAAGCTGTCCCAGCAATTGGCTGATTGTGGAAATAAATTGGCGTTAATTTTAAGAACTGCCACCGCTTCCTTTAGATTTCCTTGAGCCATCAACACATAACCACAGGCATTTAATTCAGATTCGTTGACGATTCGATTTTTCAATTGCATAGCAAGACCGCGTGCGCTGATATTTTCATCCGTGAGCAATCCACCTTTCATCCACTGAATAATCTGTGGGTATCCGAAATAATTGGCCGTGTATTCTTTCTTAGCAAAAATCTTTAGTAAATCTCGCTCCATTGTTTCTGTGGGGTATTCTACGATACGACCTACCTCCTTGCCATTTTCATAAACAATAAAAGTTGGCACGCGGAAAATATTCATTCCGGCTTCTTGTCGTTGGGGCGATTGCTTGTATACCTCCGTAGAATCGTCAACGCCAATCAAGGAAAGATTCTTTTGAGGGAATAATAGTTTTTCCAAAACCTTTGTCATCTTCGGCAACTCGCGTTTGCTATCGCCACACCACGAACCGAAAAATATTTTCATTGTGTATTTGGTGTGATTAGTTTTTTTAAGAGCTTCTACTATCTGTACATTAGGCTGGTAGTCTTCATGATTCTTGGTATACCAGGTTGCATACGGTTCTTGCTTGAGTTGTGAGAGTGATACTTCATTCAACAGTTTGGTTTCTCGTTTCTGCGCGATAGCTGCCGTATAGAAAAATAAACAAAGGATTAAGAGCGATAATTTATTCATAGGTAGTTTTAATTGTTTTCTAAAAGTAGTAGGAAGAGAATTGAGCTTCTGTTAACGAAATCCCAATGATCTCTTAATCAATTGTTAAAAAGCTATTAAGAATAATCTGAAGGCAAGTTTCAAAATTCATATTAGTCAAAGGTTATCTTTGAAAAAAAGATATCAATGGCGAGAGTCTATTTTTTATTAATTCTTATTTCTATGGTGAATCGGCCAGACGCAATTAGCCAGACCGTTGATCCGTGGAAGAATATCTATTCTGAAAGCGCCTGGGCTGCCAGAGATAAATGGCAAAAACCGAGTGAGTTAATCCAGTTGTTGAAAATAAAAAAGAATAGTGTAGTCGCGGACATTGGTTCTCATGAAGGTTATATGACTTATAAATTATCCAAAATCGTTGGAGATTCAGGCCGAGTATACGCAGTGGAAAATCGCATTAACATGGTAGGGCTAATGCAACTAAAAACAAAAGAAAAAGGGATCACCAATATACGGCCGGTGTTTGCTCCTAAGGGTGATCTGGGGTTGCCAACTGACTCATTAGATGCGGTTATGATCCTGGATACGTATCATGAAGTAATTAACTATGGTGTTTTATTAAAAAACGTTAAGAATGCATTGGTAAAAGAAGGGCTTCTCCTCATTTGCGAACCAATTGCAGATGTGCGGAAGAAGTCAAATCGGACCGAGCAAGCAAAAAAGCATGAAATTGCTATTGAGCATGTCCTGCAAGATCTGGACAAGGCTGGTTTTAAAGTTCTTGTTAAAAAGGAAAATTTTATTGATCGCGAAAAAATAAAAGGCGATAAAATGTGGGTGATTGTTGCGGTAAAAAAATGACCCTGCCGCGTCAGCATAATTTAGCCTTAGGCTCTTACTTATAACTTCCTCGTTCTATCTTTGCCCCTAAGAAGTGCTACGAAACGTGCGACCCCCACGAAATAAGTAGCCGCAAATTAATACGCGATGTAAGTATGGCGGGAGCAGGTGCAATGGATACCCCTTTAATGAAGCAGTACAACGCCATCAAGGTGAAGTACCCTGGTGCGCTGTTGCTTTTTCGCGTGGGCGATTTTTATGAGACGTTTGGAGAGGATGCCATCAAG
>JABFSY010000112.1 GCA_013140395.1 Cyclobacteriaceae bacterium | reverse complement strand
CTGCGAAGACGACTTACCTTCCATGGAGTAGCGGAGCGGATCACAGCTATTGAGCAAAAAGTGTATGGGTTGGTCTTCCGCCAGCAAAAAAGTTATGCCTCTGCCGATGAGTTGTTGGTGGAACTAAATGAAGTGAGAAATCGCCTCGTGGCAGAGCATGATGGTTTGTTTTTAGAATTGTTAGATGCGCTCATCATCAAAGTGAGAATTTTTGGATTCCACTTTGCGGCACTTGATATCCGGCAGGACAGCCGAAAACACGATTATGTTTGGATGTCAATCTTCGACAAATTGTGTGCTTCTAAAAAAAGTATCTCTTCATCAGAATTCCAAAAACTGCCATCTCACGAACAGATTAACTATTTGCTTTCCTTGAAAGCGAATTTAGTCTTTGTTGACTTTGACGATGCATTGGTGAATGAAACCATTCAGAGTGTTTTGGCGATCAAAAAAATCCAGCAAGAAAATGGAGCAGCTGGCTGCCATCGATATGTAATCAGCAATTGCCAAAGCGCGTTGCATCTGATGGAAGTTTTTGTACTGGCCCGGCTATTGATTGGAAAAGAAGAGGTATTGGATTTGGATATCGTTCCTTTATTTGAAACAATCGATGACTTGGCTCATGCACCCACTATTATGGAAGAGCTTTATTCTATTCCAGCCTATCGGGAACACTTGGCGAGACGAAAAAACCATCAAACCATTATGCTCGGCTTCTCTGATGGAACGAAGGATGGCGGGTACTTGCGAGCAAATTGGTCCATCTTTAGAGCAAAAGAAAACCTTACAGCAGTTTCCAGACAACATGGGCTAAAGGCATTATTTTTTGATGGTAGGGGCGGACCGCCTGCGCGGGGGGGAGGGAACACGCACGACTTTTATGCGTCCTTAGGAGACACGATTGAACACGAAGAAGTGCAAGTGACCGTGCAAGGGCAAACGATTAGTTCAAATTTTGGAAAAATAGCCTCCAGTAAATACAACTTAGAGCAGTTGATTTCAGCAGGTTTGGAGGGATCTGTTTTTGCCCGAACAGAGATGCAAATGACAGACGCGGACAAAAACCTGCTTGATCATTTAGCCGACCAGGCCTATTCAGCCTACCTTGATTTGAAGCATCATCCCAAGTTCGTTCCCTATCTGGAAAAAGTAACGCCCCTTTCCTTTTTTGGTGATACTAATATTGGGTCAAGACCTGTGAAGCGAAGTGCGTCCGAAGGGCTGAAGTTCGAAGATCTTCGTGCGATACCTTTCGTAGGTTCGTGGGCAATGATGAAGCAAAACATTCCAGGTTTCTATGGCGTTGGAAGTGCACTCAATGCATTGCAGCAAGAAGGGAAAGAAAGTCAGTTGAAAGAACTCTATCAAAACTCATTGTTTTTTAGAACGTTGCTGGGAAACAGCATGATGTCGCTGACGAAGACATTTTATGAGGCAACCGCCTACCTTGGCGATGATCCTGAATTCGGCGAGTTCTGGAAAAAAATGTATGCTGAATTTATTTTGTCCAAGAGCAAGACGTTGGATGTTTCAGGTCTTAGCGAATTGATGGGAAATAATCCTACAATTCGACAGTCGGTGCATTTGCGAGAGCAAATTGTTTTGCCGTTGATTGCGATTCAGCAGTCTTCACTCATGAATCTTCGGAACTTAAACGAGCATAACAAAAAACATGAACAACGCTACCGCAAGTTGATCATCCGAAGCATGTTTGGTATTATTAATGCTGCCCGTAATTCCGCCTGATTATGGATCTCACTAAATTCGCGGTTGAGGCAAAGAAGAAGTCGGCTGAGAACCGCACGTTTTTAAATAAACTGAAAACAAAAAATGCGAGGTCGATTGACGATGCATTTCATCGATTGCACGATGAAGTATTTGAAGAAATAGACTGCTTAACCTGCGCGAATTGCTGCAAAACAACCAGCCCTATTTTTTACCAAACTGACATCGAACGAGTGGCCAAATCATTGCGCATGAAGCCGGGCGATTTTGTTGAAAAATATTTGCGAGTAGACGAAGACAAGGACTTTGTTTTAAAATCATCTCCTTGCCCCTTCTTGGATGCTGAAAACTATTGCAGCGTTTATGAAGATAGACCGAAAGCTTGTCGCGAGTATCCACACACCAATCGAAAAAAGATGGTGCAAATCTTGGACTTGACCTACAAGAATACACTCGTCTGCCCAGCCGTTTTGGAGATGGTCGAGAGGTTAAAGAAAATTCTACCTACCAAAAGTGCAGGTTGAGTTAAATAAAAAAGCCAATTGCCTTCGCAATTGGCTAATTGCCAAATTGGCTAATTGTCAAATTCTTAAGCTACTTGAGCTTGCAATTTTCCAGCTAAAACAGATTTAGGCACAGCGCCCACTTGTTTGTCTACAATTTGACCATTTTTAAAAACCAGCAATGTAGGGATCGAGCGCACACCAAAACGAGCTGTCACTTGTGGGTTTTCATCCACATTTAACTTCGCAATCACTGCCTTTCCTTCATAGTCATTAGCCAGTTCTTCTACTACAGGTCCGATCATTTTA
>JABFSY010000351.1 GCA_013140395.1 Cyclobacteriaceae bacterium | reverse complement strand
TGGTTGATCTGATTAAATTTCAAGCTCAGAAGAAAGACCTAGAGGTACTATTAAATATTGAACCCACATTACCGCGATTTGTCTGGGTAGATGAAATGCGGCTCAGGCAAGTGGTGGTAAACCTGATTGGCAATTCAGTAAAGTTTACAGAACAAGGCGAGATAGAACTAAAAATTAAAGCGCTAAAAGAAACCCCATCCGAAACCATTTTCAGATTTTCAGTACGAGATACGGGAATGGGAATTGCGCCTGAAAATCAGGGAAAAATATTTGAAATATTTTCACAAGCCGATGCTTCTACTACCAAGCGGTTTGGCGGAACCGGATTGGGTTTAACCATTGCCAATAGTTTGCTGGCACTCATGCATAGTAAACTCCAGCTTCATAGTGAAATCGGCATCGGAAGCACCTTTTACTTTGATGTCGCACTCCGTGCCGAACACGACCCAACCACAGTAAAACAAACGATCGGGCACCTAAAAAATATTTTGATTGTAGATGACAATGCCAACAATCGTACCATCCTAAAAGAAATGTTGGCGCTAAGAAAGATTGATTCCGAACAAGCAAGTTCAGGTGCGGAAGCAATAGAATTAATTCAGTCTGGCCGAAAATATGATGCCATTATTATGGATTACCATATGCCGCAAATGGATGGATTGGAAACAGTGCGTCAGATAAAAAAAGTAGTACCATCGGTAGAACAACCCGTCATACTTCTTTATAGCTCATCAGACGATGAGTTTATCAGCAAAGAATGTGAACAACTGAACATACGGCAGCGGTTAGTTAAACCTGCTAAAATGAATAAGCTTTTTGATACACTTTCGAAGCTGTGTTCGGAAGAGATTCCGGCAGTGAAAGACAAGGATCCGAATCCGACTCAAGAGCAAAATCAAAATCACATCGTTCAAACACGCCTGACCATACTCATTGCAGAAGACAACGCAGTCAACATGTTATTAGCAAAGTCAATGATTGAAAATTTGCTTCCCAATGCGCGTATTATTGAAGCTGAAAATGGATTACTGGCAGTAGAAAAATTTAAGAAAGAGCAGCCGGATATAATCTTTATGGACATCCGTATGCCGGAAAAAAATGGGTATGAAGCAGCCATGGCAATAAGAGAACATGAATTCAGAAATGGCACTTCCGTTCCTATTGTGGCCCTTACGGCCGGCACCGCCAAAGGTGAGCGCGAAAAATGCATGGAAGCCGGCATGAATGATTACATCAGCAAACCGATGGTGCAGGATGCTATCGAAAATGCATTTAGAAAGTGGCTGAATCTAAACGTACAATCCAACCCCATACCACAAAAGCATTCAGCGGAAGACGATATAAAAATCCACTTTGATTTCGTTGAATTGAAATACCAGCTGGGCAATAACCTGGAACTAACAAAACGATTACTGACTATCTCCATTTCACACATCAACGACTGTGTAGAAAACCTCCATCTGAATAAATCAGAGAGTAACGCCTTTTTTGAAGTCGCCCATAAACTAAGAGGAATTGCATTGTCTGCTTGCTTTAATGAACTCGCCAAGCTTGCTGCGCAACTGGAAGAAACAAACCTTGACGAGCGGGAGATCAATGCCCTGTTAAAAGAAGTCGAGGCCGAAGTAGGCGTGATTAATGAATGGGTTGCAGAACATCTTAATCCAAATCCGGATCGTTGATCTCCATCATAGTTCTTCGCAGCGATAAAAAAAAATACCGATAAGTTGGCAGTATATGAAGCATGGCACAAAGTTAAAAAACGAGAACAGTTGTTTCATTTTACAATTGAATACGTAGCATCGATATGAGTACCACACTTCATTATTTAACTCACCTGGGCGTAAACAACAAACTTCGCCTAGACACAACTCGCGGTCTCATGCTGTGCAATCAAATCTCGTTGCTGGGTGTGGCTATCAGTTATTTGCTCGCTATTCTACACGGAGTTCTGGTCAATTGGAATACCATGCCTTTACTTAGTTTTATCTTTGGATCAATCTTCCTCTTGCCATTGGTCAGTAATGCCTATGGGTTCACGCTTTTCAGCAGAATATTTTTAAGCTTCTATCTCCCTACTTGTATTGTCGCTTTTTCCATATTGGCCAAAATCTCCGGTGGATTGGAAGATATTAAATCAGATGGGGTTTATTTTAGTTTTCATTTTTTTCTTACCATCTCAACTATAGGAACACTAGGACTTTTTGAACCTTTTCAAAAGAGATTGACGAACTTATTTGCCGGGTACACAGCCGTTTTGATTATTTCATTCAACACGTTGCACAATATTTTTGGCGTGGGGTATTATCAAACGGGACATACTGACCCAAACTATTTCTTCTTTACCATAATCGTACTATTGGCATATAGCGCGTTGATAGGAGGCGTTTCTATGATGAAAACAAATATTGAGAAAAATGAAAAAGCGTTAATGGCAGAAATAGCAGAGCGCAGAAGAGCTGAGTGGAGTGCCGTGCAAGCCAACAAAGCCAAGTCAGAGTTTCTTGCGAATGTGAGCCATGAGATACGCACCCCACTGA